>JAYTHK010000382.1:0-8520 GCA_043732665.1 Cytophagales bacterium
AATAGAACTATATAGTATCTTTGTTTTATTGAATAAGATATAAAAATAATTACAAGATGGATAAATACTCTTATATAGCCAACGCAGATGTGTCTACAATAGACAGCTTGTATCAAAGTTATAAAGGAAGCCCTGAGTCGGTAGACATCAGCTGGCAAAAATTCTTTGAAGGCTTTGAATTCTCACAAGGCAACTCTTCTGTTTCGAAAACAGATACTGTTGGTATGACTATGAATGAGAGCGGCAGTAACGCTAACTTAAGCGAAAAAGAAATGCAAGTACGCTTTCTTATTCATGCCTACCGCAGTCGCGCGCATCTTCGCTCTAATACTAATCCTGTACGAAAAAGAAAAGACCGCAAACCAATTCTTGATCTTCAAGATTTCGGTCTCTCTGAAGCAGATATGGATACTGTGTTTGAAGCAGGTAAAGAAATTGGTATTGGCGCATCTCCGTTAAGAAAAATAATAGAATCTTTAAAATATATATACGAAGGAACGATCGGTTTCGAGTACATGTACATCCGTGATCCCGAGCGCCTAAATTGGTTCCGAGACAAAATAGAAAAAGAATCTCTGGCGTTTAATCCATCTACACAAGAAAAAACCCGGATTCTTTCCAAACTAAATGAAGCCGTTGTTTTTGAAAACTTCCTGCACACAAAATACATTGGGCAAAAACGTTTCTCTTTAGAAGGAGGCGAAACTACTATTCCTGCTTTGGACGCCATTATAAACAAGGCTGCCTCAATGGGCGTAGAAGAAGTAATGATTGGCATGGCACATCGTGGCAGGCTAAATATTTTGGCCAACATTATGGGCAAAACCTACGAACAAATTTTCAATGAATTTGAAGGTACTGCTATTCCTGACCTTACAATGGGCGACGGTGATGTAAAATACCACATGGGTTACAACAGCGAACTCATCACTCCCGACAACCATCCAGTAATCCTAAAACTTGCTCCAAACCCTTCCCACTTAGAAGCTGTAGCGCCTGTGGTAGAAGGATTTATGAGAGCACAGATCGACAGAGAATTTAGAGACGTTAAAAAAGTATTACCCGTTCTTATCCACGGAGATGCTGCATTGGCAGGTCAAGGCATCGCATACGAAATTGCGCAAATGTCAAAACTCGCAGGTTATACTACGGGTGGCACAATACACTTTGTGATCAACAACCAAATAGGTTTCACTACCGACTACGAAGATGCTCGTTCTAGTATTTATTGTACCGACGTAGCCAAAACTATCGATGCTCCTGTACTTCACGTAAATGGTGACGACCCAGAAGCAGTAGTATTTTGTGCTCGTTTGGCCGTAGAATTCCGTCAGAAATTTAGCCGAGACATTTATATTGACATGGTTTGTTATAGAAGGTACGGACACAACGAAAGCGATGAACCAAAATTTACGCAGCCTGCTCTTTATAATATCATTGCCCGTCACCCAAACCCTAGAGAGATCTATTTGAAAAAATTGATTGAAAAAGGAGCGGTAGATGCTGAGTTGGCAAAAAAAATGGACCAAGATTTCCGCAATTTACTTCAAGACAGGCTTAGCCAAGTAAAAGAAAAACCACTCCCTTATTCGTTCCAGAAAATGGAAAAAGAATGGTTAGAGTTGAGAAGATCGACTCCGGAAGATTTTGAAAAATCTCCTGAAACAGGTATTACACAAGATACTATTGATAAAGTAGCGAATGCGCTCGTTAAAATTCCTGACGGTTTCAAACCTATTAAACAAATCGATAATTTATTAAAAGATAGACAGAAACAATTCTTCGAAACCAAAGTACTAAACTGGGCAAATGCTGAGTTGTTGGCTTACGGTTCTCTTTTATTGGATAGAAAAATAGTACGTCTTTCTGGTCAGGATGTACAGCGTGGAACATTTTCACACCGCCACGCCGTTCTAAAAGATTCTGAAACAAACGAGTCGTATAACAGTTTGAACTTCATTAGCGACAATCAAAAAAGTTTCCGTGTATTCAACTCTTTCCTTTCTGAATATGGCGTGTTAGGATTTGAATTTGGTTATGCCATGGCCAATCCACACGCTTTAGTAATTTGGGAAGCACAGTTCGGCGACTTTGCCAACGGCGCACAAGTAATGATCGATCAATTTGTAGCGAGTACAGAAACCAAATGGCGTAAACAAAATGGCTTGGTGATGTTACTTCCTCACGGATATGAAGGACAAGGACCAGAGCACTCCTCTGCAAGACTGGAAAGATTCCTAGAGTTGAGTGCTGACTATAACATTGTAGTCACCAATATCACAACTCCTGCCAATTTTTTCCATGCCTTAAGAAGACAAATGACTTGGCAATTCAGAAAACCATTGATTGTGATGTCTCCAAAATCTTTGTTGCGTCATCCGCTGGTGCAATCTCCGATGTCAGAATTTCTAAAAGGAAATTTTCAAGAAATCATTGACGATAATTACGCCGCTGCGAAAGACGCAAAATTATTGCTGCTTTGCACAGGAAAAATATACTATGATTTATTAGACGAGCAACAGAAATCACAACGCAAGGATGTGGCTATTGTAAGAATGGAGCAAATTTATCCGTTCCCAGAAAAACAATTAAATGCTATTCTAAAGAAATACAAAGGAACTATTATTCGCTGGGTACAGGAAGAACCTGTAAACATGGGCGCTTGGGGTTTCATCTTGAAACGTCTATACTACACAGGTATACAAATACAAGTAATTGCCCGCGACGAAGCAGCATCTCCTGCGGTTGGATATTTAAAAGCACACAACGAATCTCAAAAAGAATTGGTAAGACAAGCCTTTAAAGAGAAATATGATATAGTATTATGGTAAATAAATAGGTTTAAAGTTTAAAGTACAGGGTTTAGAAATAAATACTTTTTTTCAACCTTTTTCACTCTAAACTTTGAACTTTTCACATTAAACTTTTAAAAAAACAATGAGCATTAAACAAATGAAAGTTCCAACGGTAGGAGAGTCTATCAGCGAAGTAACTATAGGTAAATGGAATAAAAATAACGGGGATTATGTAAATGCCGAAGAGGTAATTTGCGAACTCGAATCTGATAAAGCTACGTTTGAAGTAACGGCTGAATCTGCAGGAATCCTTACTATTATAGCCAAAGAAGGAGATGTTGTTCCTATTGGAGGAATGATTTGTGAAATAGAATCAAAAAGTGGTTCTGTGGAAACAAAAACTCCTGAGGTGAGAAAAGAGGAGTCGGTTGTAGCAACAAATAACAAAGAACAAACAACTACCAACTACGCCAAAGGCACTGCTTCTCCTGCTGCAAACAAAATTCTTTCTGAGAAAGATGTAAAAACAGAAGAAGTAGTAGGCACTGGCAAAGACGGCAGAATCACCAAAGAAGATGCCCTAAATGCTCAAGGCAATAAAAAGACTGAAGTTCCGCTAACAACTAACAACCAACAACCAACAACCAATATTGGTGGAAGAGGTCAGCGAAGAGAAAAAATGACTAGTCTGAGAAAAACGGTAGCACGAAGATTGGTAGCAGTAAAAAATGAAACGGCGATGCTTACCACTTTCAACGAGGTGGACATGAAACCGATCATGGATTTGAGAACAAAATACAAAGATGCTTTCAAAGAAAAACATCAGGTAGGATTAGGCTTTATGTCTTTCTTCACCAAAGCTTGCTGCGTAGCACTTCAGGAGTTCCCTGCCGTAAACGCTTTCATTGATGGAGAAGAATTAGTGTACAACAGCTATTGCGATATTTCTATTGCTGTATCTGCTCCAAAAGGATTAGTTGTACCCGTTATTAGAAATGCAGAGACTTTGAGTTTTGAAGGCGTAGAAAAAGAAGTTGTAAGACTTGCCTTAAAAGCGCGAGATAATAAACTTTCTATCGAAGAAATGCAAGGCGGTACATTCACAATCACCAATGGAGGGATCTTCGGCTCTATGCTTTCTACTCCAATCATCAACGCTCCGCAATCTGCTATCTTAGGGATGCACAACATCGTAGAGAGAGCAGTTGTACAAGGAGGACAAGTTGTAGTCCGTCCAATCATGTACGTAGCACTTTCTTACGACCATAGAATTATTGACGGTCGTGAATCCGTTGGCTTCTTGGTAAGAGTAAAACAATTGCTAGAAGATCCACAAAGGTTGTTGTTGGGAGTTTAAATTTAAAGTGCAGTGCACTTTGTATATGGCAAAAAAAATTTGTTTCGTTTTTCTACTTTCTATAACGATTTCCTTTGGGTTAAAAGCCCAAACGTTTGACTTCTCTTTACGTGAGATGTATAAAATATCTAACAGAAAACTTATTGTTATTCTTCAAGAAGAAGAACCAGGAATATTAAATAGAATAAAAAAAGACGAAACAAAGACTAAGCAGTACAAGTCGTTAATTGCCTATACCAATAATTTATTAAAAAAAGTTGCTCTTGCTTTTTGGAGAACTAGTCAAGCCATAGAATTCCGAACATTCAGGGAATGCAAAGGTTTGGCCGATACTTCTAAGGCTTATATGACTCTTGATTTTGCCTCTTTAAGAATCAATGAAAACGTATCTCTATATCAACTTAGGCCTGATACTCTAAATCCTTACGGTATACGCAGTGAATTGATGCGTAGAAAGGAGTATGGCTATTTTGAATTAAAATTAATAGAGAAATTCAGATCAACGCCCTTCTATTCTTTCCATACGGCGTCTTCAATGCCAACCGAATACGATTTCATTACCGCCATCCAATTTATGTCAACATTGGTAAAGGAAAGAATTAGAAATCATTCACTCAGTAACCGTGACTATGAAATAGCAATTCAGGGGAACAATAAACTACTCTTTAAGAAAACCCTGATGGTAGATTCCAATGTGGTCAACAAACAATCAAAAGGCTATTCTTATATTGCGAAAGTGTACGACTCTGCTTGTGCTTATCAATTAAGCGATCCCAAAGGAATAGCTGAAAAAGCATATAGCAAAGATACGGGCTTTGCCTATTTATGCATCGTTCCTTACCTTGATCCAATTGGTCGGGGGCAATCTTATATAGGAGCTTCTGGAGGAACGATTAACGATTACGAAAAGAAAGTGTATTTCATGCAATTGATTTTTGATATGGCAACTGGGAAGTTGTTGTATTATGATAAAACAGAGGAAAACGTTATTTTAGTTAAAGATTGGAAAAAGTTCTTACGCTATTCAAGAGAAACTCTTTTCACATTACCAAGAATAGAAAAAAGTATAAGTCCATATCAACAACAGAATCCACAAAACCAATATTAATATGCAATACGATGTAACCGTGATCGGGTCAGGCCCTGGAGGATATGTAGCCGCTATCCGTTGTGCACAATTAGGCATGAAAACTGCCCTGATAGAAAAATACCCTGTACTTGGAGGAACATGTCTGAACGTAGGCTGTATTCCTTCGAAAGCACTTCTGGATTCTTCCGAACATTATCATAACGCTGCACACACCTTTAAAACGCATGGCATTGAATTGAAAGATCTAAGTGTAAACCTAGCGCAGATGATTAAGCGTAAACGTGAAGTGGTAAAACAAACGAGCGATGGCATTACGTTTTTGATGAAGAAAAATAAAATTGACGTGCTTACTGGTCTTGGTTCTTTTGTAGATAAAAATACGATTAAAGTTACTGCCGCAGACGGTTCTACTAAAGAAATAAAAACCAATAAAACAATTATTGCTACGGGTTCTAAACCAGTATCGTTGCCAACCGTTCCAATCGACAAAAAAAGAATTATCACTTCCACTGAAGCGTTAGAAATGACTGTGATTCCTAAACACATGATTGTGATTGGGGGCGGTGTGATTGGACTTGAACTTGGTTCCGTCTACGCACGTTTGGGAGCGAAAGTGACCGTGCTTGAATTTATGGATGGTCTTATTCCTACCATGGATAAATCTCTAGGGAAAGAGCTTCAGAAGTCCCTTGCCAAAATTGGTTTTGAATTTTTCTTCAGCCACAAAGTAACAGGTGCTGTAGTAAAAGGCAATGAAGTCATCATAACAGCAGAAGATAAATCAGGAAAAGTAACAGAATTTAAAGGCGACTATTGTCTTGTTTCTACTGGTAGAAGGCCTTACACGGAAGGTCTTGGTCTTGAAAATGCAGGCATAAAATTAGACGAAAGAGGAAGGGTTGCAGTGAACGATCATTTGGAAACTTCAACGCCTGGTATCTATGCTATCGGCGATGTTATCAAAGGGGCAATGCTGGCGCACAAAGCAGAAGAAGAAGGTACATTGGTAGCAGAACAATTGGCAGGTCAAAAACCACACATTAATTATTTATTAATTCCAGGAGTTGTATATACTTGGCCAGAAGTAGCGGCTGTAGGTTACACAGAAGAGCAGTTGAAAGAACAAGGCCGCGCGTATAAAGTAGGCAGCTTCCCCTTCAAAGCCTCAGGTCGAGCTCGTGCGAGTATGGATACGGATGGATTTGTAAAAGTTCTTGCCGATAAAACAACCGACGAAATATTAGGCGTACACATGATCGGGCCGCGTACCGCAGACATGATTGCAGAAGCTGTAGTAGCAATGGAATTCCGTGCCTCTGCCGAAGACATTGCTCGTATGAGTCACGCACACCCAACATATACAGAGTCGTTCAAAGAAGCTTGTTTAGCGGCTACGGAGAATAGAGCGATACACATTTAGTTGTTAGATACTGTGGCATAACATTTATGTTGTGCATTTTATAACAAAAGGGGCTTCGTCATAAATGGCGAAGCTCCTTTTGTTGTTTGGAAGAAGAATATTTCCATTCTTTGAATATAGAAAAAATTAAGAAGAAGGCGTTCATACTTTTAAAATAAAAGTATTGACAGGACAAGCCTCCGAAGAAAAGCTTAATACAATTCTAAAGAACCCTTCGTGATACACTTGTTCTTTTCTACTATTCATGCTCCCAGTCCTTTCTGTTTTCAATAATAATTTCTTCATTCGTAACAGGATGAAAGAAGACAAGTTTATATGCGTGAAGCATTATAGAATCTGGTTTATAGGTTTTGGAAGAACCGTACAAATGGTCTCCAATAATAGGACAGACAGCGGCAGCAAGTTGCGCACGAATCTGATGAAATTTCCCTGTATGCAATTCAATATCCCATAAAAATTTATTTTCATTAACCTGTTTCACTTCATAGTCCAACGCCACTTTTTCTGATTCAGGACAATCTACTTCAACAATAATTGCTTTTTTCTTTTCTTTGCGATGACCGTTTTCAAATTTTCCTTTCAGTATTTCTGGAGCAACTTCCGTTAATGCCTGATAGTATTTTTTCACTTTTCTTTCTGCAAACTGCTCACTTAAATTTTTCAACACCGATTTCTGTTTGGCAAACAAAACAATACCACTAACGGGTCTATCCAGCCGGTGAATATGTTGGGCGTAAACATTTTTATCTGGATAAATAGAAGCTCTTATGTACTTCTGAACCTGTTGCAACAAATTCGGATGGCCATTTCTATCTGGCTCCACCATAAGGCTGCAAGGTTTATTGACCACCAAAATAAATGAATCTTCAAATAAAATATGATCGGAAACATTAATTTGTATGGACATCTTCTTTAATTAAAATACTGTAAAAATAAAGATAAGAAGTTTTAGCGATTGGATTGAAATTATAACAGATAAAAACATAATTTAGCTACGTCGACATTGTTAGACTATTACTAAAATGGAATTAAAGATTACTGAAGCAAATTTAAAAGAAGAATTAATGGAAATTTTAATTCTTCAGGAGAAGAATCATCGTCATAACCTTTCTATAGAAGCTGGATTTAAAAACGGCTTTCTATCTGTTCGGCATGAATTAGCAGTATTAGAAAAAATGAATTTAGCTAGCCCACAAATAATTGCAAAAGTGGACAACAAAGTAGTTGCTTTCGCAATGGTTATGTTACACTCTTTCAAAGCTTACATACCAGCGCTAATCCCTTTGTTTGAGACCTTAGAAGAAGTTTCCTATAAAGGGAAACAAATAACGCACTATAATTATTATGTAATGGGACAAATTTGTATAAATGAAAGTTATCGCTCGAAAGGTATTTTCGATCAACTTTATTCAAAGCATAAAGAAGTTTATTCTAAAAAATTTGACATTTGTGTTACAAAGATTTCTTCAAAAAATTTGCGCTCAATGAAGGCGCACCAACGAGTAGGATTTAAAGTGATCCATACTTTTCAGGACAAAGTGGATGAATGGAATATTGTGGTTTGGGATTGGAAATAAATAGACCAAGGCCATTTATTTCAAATAATTCCGTATGCTATCGCCTTCTTAATTATTTCTCCCGTAGATTTCACTTCCAATTTTCTAAGCATATTTTTCCTGTGATTAGAAACGGTATGTTCGCTGATACAAAGTACGTCTGCTATTTCTTTACTTGATTTCCCTTTTCCGATAAGTGCAAGTACTTCTATTTCCCTTTCCGAAATATTAAATACTCGTTTGTCTCCTGCAAATGTCTGTGAGAATATTTTCTTATACATTCCATTTTCATCTTTCTTAGC
>JAYTHK010000383.1:0-8500 GCA_043732665.1 Cytophagales bacterium
GGTTTTGCCTAAGTCATTATAACTTAAAGTAATGTTAAATAACATTTTTTGATTGGCGAAAGCCTTATTTTTTAACCTCTTTTGTAACACATTAAGCGAAAGATAAAGAGATGGCTATTATAATTACAGCAGATTGCATTGACTGTGGGGCTTGCGAACCAGAATGTCCGAATAACGCAATTTATGAAACAGGTGCTTCATGGAAATGGTCCGAAGGGACAAGTTTGATACAGATCGAATTGGAAGACGGTTCATTCATCTCAGCCGAAACGTCAAATGAGCCTATTTCCAACGATATATTTTATATAGTGCCAAATAAGTGTACAGAATGTATGGGTTTTCACGAAGAGCCCCAGTGCGCTGCCGTTTGTCCTGTCGATTGTTGTGTGCAAGATCCTGATAATGTAGAAACCGAAGAAGCGTTGCTGGCAAAGAAATCTTGGCTGCACGCCGAGCTTGTTTAAAGGGCATTGCTTTGTCATAGATAAAAAGTGAGAGGTGAAAAGTAAAAATATTCCTTCCTGATTAAAATGCTATTCTTACCTTTTACTTCTTACCTTTCACCATATATTAAAGCTCCTCAAAGCGTGGCTATTAAGTTTTGAGATAGGACTATTTTAAGGTTATTACTTGTGATTGGCTAGTTTTTTTAGGATGTTTGGCAATTGTAATCCAACATTCGATATTAAAAACAAAAGAAAGTAATGACTTATTGCCTCGGTATTAAATTAAAATCTGGACTTGTAGCAATCGCTGATACAAGAATTACATCAGGAACAGAAGCCACCACCGCAAAAAAAATCACGATTCATAACGACGAAGGATATTCGCTTTTTTTGATGACGAGTGGTCTAAGGTCAGTGCGAGACAAAGCCGTTACGTATTTTGAAGAAGTATTGGAAGGAACGCCAGGACAGAATTTCAACAAGTTGTACAAAGCCGTAAATGCCTTTGGCGAGCAGCTTCGCAAAGTAGCAGAAGAGGATAAAGCAGCGCTTGAAAAAGCAGGTTTGTATTTTAACCTCTTCACGATTGTGGGCGGACAATTGAAAGACGACGACGAACATAAATTATACCTCCTTTATCCAGAAGGCAATTGGGTAGAAATAGGCGAAAGCACTCCTTTTGTAATTATAGGAAATAGCGGTTACGGCAAACCTATTTTGAACCGTACGCTTACCTATGAAACCAGTATGAGTACAGCCCTTAAAACGGGTTTTCTTTCTTTCGACTCTACCCGTGTAAGCGCTAATGATGTTGATTTTCCAATAGACGTAGTATTATACAACAGAGACAGTTTCAAAATGATAGAACATCGTTTTGAAAAAGAAGACCTAGCCAGAGTGTCCGAATTTTGGGCGCAAGAATTACAAATAGCGTTGCAAAATATTCCAGAAGAGTGGATGAACGTGGTCTTGAATAAGGCAAAATAATAATGCTTTTATTTTACAGTGAAAACCTTGAAGCCCGATAAGATTTAAAATCTTATCGGGCTTCAAGCTAATAGGCACTACTAATAAACAACGGTTTGAATAGCGTGTGGCAGAATTGTTTCCGCTATTGCTTTTGAACCGACGTATAATTTATAGTTTATCTTTTCCGCACTTTCATTCATTACTACCGTTGCCATTGTTCCGTCTTCATTCAAAAACGAAGTAGTTATCAAATGACTTTTTGTACTTACAGTGCTTATTCTTTTTGCATTTGGACGGATAAATTTTGAGAAATGTCCGATATAATAAAAAGTAGGCGTGTATATTAGTTCGCCTTTTTTAGTATCGGCGTGGATAGGAGCAAAACAGAAATTGCCAACGTGATTTGGTCCACCAGTTTCATCGAGAAGAACATTCCAGAACGTCCAACCAACCGTTCCGTTGTTAAAATCGTGTATCATCGATTGTCCAAATTTTTCGGCGTTTGACCAAGACTGATATTGACTGGTGTCAAATCTATCTACACAACCTTCTGTAAACAATATATTTTTAGAGGGATACGATTCTTGTACGTTGTGTACATTGTCGTACATCGGCTTACCTCCAGACCAAGGCTCGTACCAGTGAAACCCAATACCCCAAGCGTATTTGGAAGCTTCAGGATCGTCAAAAATAGTATTCGCTCTTTGGTTCATCAGATCTCTGTTATGATCCCAAACGATAATTTTCTTGTCTCCTAGGCCTTCCTTTTCCATCGTTGGCCCTAAATGTTTTTTTAGAAAATCTCTTTCTTCTTCTGATGTATAGATACAAGACTCCCAGGTCTGTACCGCCATTGGCTCGTTCTGAATGGTCATTCCCCAAATAGGAATATTTTCTGCTTCGTACGCTTTAATGTATTTTGTAAAATACAATGCCCATGACTGATAATAATCGGGCAGCAATTTTCCTCCCTTCAGCATGTTTTCGTTGTCTTTCATATAAGCTGGAGGGCTCCATGGACTAACATACAAAAGCAATTTTCCACCAGCTGTTGCAATGGCTTTTTTGATCAAAGGAATTCTGTATTTCTTGTCGTGCTCGATAGAAAACGTTTTCAATTCTTTGTCTTTATTGGTAACATACACATAGATGTCGCTGCTAAAATCACAACTATGGATATTTGTACGTGCCAGAGAATAACCAATGCCCTCTTTTTGGTCGTAACAAGCTTTGATAAATTCCTGTTGTTTCGCTTCTGGCAATTTTGCAAAAACCTCTGCCGACGCGTCCGTAATAGCGCCTCCTATACCAAGTAGACTTTGAAATTTTATAGTGGGATTTACGAAAACAGAAACATCTTTCTCTAAAGCCTGTTCTGCAGGCTGAAAAGTTTTTTTACCCGTATTCGCCAATCTAAGATCGGTACTGTCGGCGGTGGTATATATGGTTGCTTCTTTGTCATCTACTGAAAAAACTTGTTCTGGAGAGGACTGGCTTTCTTTGCTGTTGGAACAGCCTACTATAAAAAGCGCTAAAATTAAAACGTGGAAATTTTTCTTCATTCTTTTATTTAATCGATTATGAACCCTTATTTGTTGTATTTTTTATTACTCAATTACTTAGTTATGTATAAAATCAGCCAAGTTGTCTTCGCTGTTTGCCGATAGATATCTATTAGAAGCCAACTGTTTTGAAAAAACAAGCTCCAGAGATAACGACAACTAAATATACCATAAATACCATTATCCGTTCATAAAATAATGACCGCCAATTGTAAAGAAAACAATTTGCCCTTTTTTCCTACATTGGTATTAATACGGTAATTCTACTATAAGTATACTGTTTAAACTTAAATTTTAAGCTTTTTGATTGAATAAGCTAAAATAAGCTGTGAAATTCTTACATACTTCTTAAATTATTTTAAAAACAAGCCTAAACAATATACGTTAAAACAACAAGGAGAACCTTTAAGGAAACTAATTTATGCATCATACAGAAATTGTAGAGCCGTTTAGATACCCTCGTAAAGAATTGCATACTGTGGGTTCTTTGGAAGCGTTTGACGAAAGTATTGCCACGCATAAAAAAATCGATTTTTGGAAAACGATTATAAAAAGACATCGTGTAGGCATTTACTTACTATTCAAAAAATATCAAAGAAGAAAGTATACATTGGTTATGTAAAAACGACGACTAGTCAGTCGCTACTTTTTTCAAGAGAATTTTCTGAAACTCCCGTTCTGCTGCAAATAAATCCGCCAACTGTTTCGCTGAAATAACCAAAAGAAATCGGTTATAATAGTCTTTCTCAAGCGTCGCTTCTTTTTGTTTTAATTGGTAAATTTGATCCAGATAGTATTTTGCCTTGTCATTGGTTTGTTCAGAAGGAAGCGTCATTTTGTGGTGAATCTGGCGAATGGCTTTTTTAAAATCTGTCCGCTGATTATTCAACTCATTGAAGATTGGCCAGAACTTTTCTGCTTGAGCAGGACTGAGCTCAATTTTTTGACTAATAAATGCAACCCTTGCAGACTCTACGGTATTATTTTGAGCATGACCCTTCATAAACAGAAGCGTTTGCAGACAAAATAATAAGAGTATCATTTTTTTCATTTATTTTATATTTCAGGGTTAAATTCTGTCAAATCCATATTTTCAAGTTCTATTTCCAATGCTTTCTTTTCTTTATTGTCTAATTTTATATGATGTAGGTGCGCCTTCGCAAATTCTTTATGTATTTTCTCTTTTTTCTCTTTTGAAGAATATTCCATAAGTTGATGAACATCTATGTTGTCCTGATGTTCCAAATATTTTTTAATCTCTTCTTTACTAAGACTAGCAATGAGTGTTGCTGCCATAAACGGTTCTTCCGATGGCTCTTTTTTCGCAATACCCGCTTCTTTTTCAATGCGCTTAGAATTGTACAAGACAACCAACGATACAAATACCGCTGCCACTAAACTGGCGGCAATAGAATATTGGACGACAGGATGAAGAAATACAGGCGCATCCGCAACTTGTTTTTTACGACCAATTCTTTCCTGAATTTTATTGGGAAGTTTGTCAAAATAGCTATTTGGAATAGCGTGTATCGTTTGGGAAGGCGTTTCTATTTCCCACTTCTTCTTATCGCTGCTCTTTTCTTGAACGACCGCAGAAAGAGTACTGAAATAGTCTGGAGGTGTTATAAAAGGCAATTCCTTTAATTCAGAAAGTTCTAGACTTTTCGCAGGGGAAAGTCTAGACTTTATTTTTTGCGAAAGCAATTCAAAATACCCTTCTGGCACTTTGAATACGTTACTTTTGGAATAAGCCTTGCTTGGAATAAGCCTTGATTCAACGTTAGCAGAAAGAGATATAAAATACCCTTCCGGCACTCTGAAAACGTTTGTTTTCAGAGTCTGGTCAACCAGTACTTTATTTTCTTCCCCCTTCTTCATGTATACTTAGAGCTGTTTTTTTTTATAAAGTTTAATCACCACTGAGAGATAGTTCAATTTTTTTCACTGCCAGATGATACGACGCCTTGAGTGCCCCCACAGAAGTACCTAGAATCTCTGAAATTTCCTCGTATTTCAAATCGTCGAAGTATTTCATGTTAAAGACGAGGCGTTGTTTTTCTGGAAGTTTCAACAAAGCTTTTTGTAATTTCATCTGTATCTCATCGCCCTGAATCATGTCCGAAGACGATAACTTTTGCTCTAATTCCTTCTCTACGTCGTTTATAGGAAGAAAAAAGCGCTTTCTTTTTTTATTCAGAAAATTGAGACACTCGTTGGTTGCTATTTTATATATCCATGTATAAAGCTGCGAATCGCTTCTAAAATTTTCCAGGTGATGCCATATCTTTATAAAACAATCCTGAGTGAGATCATCAGCATCGTTGTGGTCAATTACCATTTTTCTTATGTGCCAATAGACTCTTTGCTGGTACTTTTTTACTAAAAGATTAAACGCATAATGCCTGGAACTTTCGTCTTTGAATTTTTCAAGCAATTCTTTGTCTTCCATCTTCCAGTTATTCAAATGGATTAACGTTAGTATTCATCAATAATAAGATCTTCCACATCCTTATATTTGATCTTCTTTGCAGAATCGATTTTGCTTTTTTCAGGACTAGCAGGAATGTCATTATCAACAGGGCCTGAGTCGCTGAGCCCCATATTTTTAAGCGTATTTAAGTCCATTACATCATACATTTGCCTGTCGTTATATAGCTTCTTTGTTGCGCCAAATCGTATACTGAGGCCAAAGCTAACAAAGATGGATGCTGGTATTCTTTGTCTATCAAAGTCGTACCCTGACTTAGGATTAAGAGGCTCTTCTTTAAAAACATAGGTGATACGCCTCTTTGTGGCAAAACCCGTGGAGACATAAAAGGAAATATTTTTCCCTGCTCTTACATTGATTTGCAGTCCATGAAGTAATTCATATCTTCTAAGTTGAGCCCTTCTTCCTGGGTTGGTGACAATGTCGCTTTGTGTTATTACGTTAAAAATTCCGCCCATACTTCTTGTAAAAACAGAGACCGTGACCGCCCTTCCTATTGGCAAATCCAACGATATGTTTTTGGGAAACTGAATATTCAGATGTAGCTTGTCTAGTGCTCCGATCCTGACTCCTACTATAGGAAGAGGAAGTGCTCTTCCAAAAGTATAAGAGCGAATTATTCCCAATCGATAGGAAAAATTTTTACTGACGGTTCTACTGTATATAAAGGCCAAGGCAAAGCGTACAGGACTTGTTCCCGTAAAAGGAGTTTCGCGCGAGACAAAAGGATTAACACTAGCATAAAGTACACTTCTATTTCCATTGCTATAGAAAACGCGAACACCCGCACTAAGTCTGGCTATTTTATACGATTCGTTCAAAAATGCAATATCTGGTTTATACTGCATTACTTCCCCTGTGCCTATGATTTGAATGGAGGAAAGAGAGATGCTGTCTTTGTTGAACCAGGTGTCTGTGTACAAAGGCAAGTAAAATCCGATATTGTTTTGTGTAAAACGATATTGTTTATTCGGCTCGAAACGTCTTTGAGGGGTGCCATAATGATTGAAATAAAGACAAGGTCTAATATACCGTTTCGTTTTTTTTATGGACACGCTATCTCCTTTATCAGCAGAAAGTTGTGTCGTTGTCAAAAGCAGGGCTATACAAAGAGCCGCCAGAATAAAAACTTGAGAAGGACAATTTCGATATAAGGTCATTTTCAATTTATAATATACACTCTTGGGCTTGACATGTTAACCGCTATTTCATACTTAGACGTTTCAAGGCAGTAAAGGTTTAACAGAAGAAATTACTTTTTTTTATGGCTTTCAATATGATTTTGCAACAATCCCTTCAAAGATACTAAATACTCCGAAAATACTTTAGTGTCAAGCTTTGGGTGTGCAAGGTTAGGAATCGTTATAGGATTTTCGTCTAAGTATTGGTACAACTCTGGATAATCTTGTTCTATCTTGAGTGTAATCTCATTAATCTCTTTTAGCAACTCATGTGTTTGTTTCATAGGTCTAAATGTAAGAATATTTAGACTGTCTTCCGTTATTTAACGATAGAAAACGCTACTGTAGGGGGTGTAATTTTTAGCTGTTGTACGACAATTTTCCCTCCCATAAAGCCGTCGGAGAGCTAAAAATTATACCTCCTAAATGATTAAAGTATTCGTATATTTATAGTTCTAATCATTGCCTTATGCGAATAAAAATCTTTGCGGCTGCTTTTGCATTTCTTATTCTTGGTTGTAAAACCAAGCCGCCTATAGTTACTTCTACAGGGAAAATGAAGACTCCAACCGATACCGTTTCGGTTAAAAAAACAACTGCTTCAAAAAAAGAATTGGTCTTGGAGACCAAGATCGGTCAGATGATTTTGGTAGGAATAAACGACAGAACGTCGCTGTCCGATACCGATAGTCTCAGAAAAGAGCTAGCAGAAGGGAAAATGGGAGGAATTATTTTATTCGAAAAAAACATTAGTGCAACAGATTCAAAAGAAAAACAAAGGAAATTAATTTCTGACATGCAGTCTATGGCTCCCACCCCTTTGTTTATAAGCATAGACGAAGAAGGAGGGAAAGTACATCGGCTAAAGGAAAAATATGGTTTTATAAAAATGCCGTCCGCCGCTTACCTGGGCGCAACTAAAAAGACGGATTCTACTTTTTATCATACTAAAAACCTAGCAGCATTGCTGGCAGATTTAGGCTATAATTTGAATTTTGCCCCAGACGTGGACGTAGCTTTAAATCCAAACAATCCAGTAATTGCAAAAGTGGCAAGAAGTTATTCTGAAAATCCTAATGAGGTTACGGCTCATGCGTTAGCCAGTATTAAAGCACAGCATTTGTATGGTGTAAAAACAGTTTTAAAACATTTTCCAGGGCATGGCAGTTCGATGACCGATTCGCATTTGGGCATTACCGATGTAACAAAACAATGGGATGCGGTAGAATTAATTCCCTATAAAGCGATTATAGAATCTAGAAACTGTGATGCAATAATGACGGCACATATCGTAAACTGCAAGCTAGATACAAGTTGCCTTCCCGCCACACTGTCAAAAACCATTATGACTGAGCTTCTCCGAGAGAAGCTCGGTTTCAAAGGAGTCATTTTTTCGGACGACATGCAGATGTTGGCAATTAGTAAAAACTATGGTTTTGAAAATGCTATTAAGATGTCCATCCTCGCAGGAGTAGATGTATTGCTGTTTGGCAATAATGTAAATCTGACCGACAGAACGACGGCTTCAGAAATTCATGCCGTACTTATGAAACTTGTGAAGTCAGGAGAAATCAGCGAGCGTAGAATAGACGAGTCCTACAAGAGGATCATGGAGTTGAAGAAGAAAAAGGTAAATTGACATTATCCGTACAGGTTATACCAATTAAATTTAAGTTTTAGTCCAAACTTGGCAGGATAAGATACTATCAAAACCACAAATACTTTTGATAGTATCTTTTGATAATGTATTAACTTGGTTGGTTATAAAACCACTAACGTTTTCAAGTACTTTATGTAATTTACCAGTAAAAGCTCTTTTCATTTTCCACCAAATTTTTTCTGATGGGTTTAATT
>JAYTHK010000384.1:0-8467 GCA_043732665.1 Cytophagales bacterium
TTTTACCATTTTTCGCTAGCATAAACGCAGAAGCATCCAAGTCCATAGCATAATGACCAGTATCCCATCCTAAACCAATCATTATTTTTTTCAGCGTTGGCTCTTCTTTCGTAAGATTAAGCGAACTCCCTTTTGTTATACTTATAGACATAAATTAATTTTTTTTGAAAAAATTATCAATTTTATTCTGCTTATTCTCTTCGTCTGCTTGATTGTTCATAAAACCATCCAATAGTTTTTTCTTTTCTTCTGGCAATTTCAGGGTATCCTTCTTCCCTACTTGTTGATTGTCCAAAATTTGATTTATTTTCTTATTCGTTTTTTCTTCTTCAAGACGTTTATTCTGTTCTTCTTCCTCTTTTATTTTATTTTTAATGAGTTCATAATCACTAAAGACGTTACTTTGTGTTTCCAACTCTTCAAATTCTTTTTCCAATTTACTTTCATTGCTAATCAACTCTGTCATCGCTTCCGATTCGGATTCAGCCTCCAAAATCTTCTTTTCGTATTTACTAAACTCCGCTAAAGGTGTGTAATTTAGTCCTCCTAATTGTTGGGCGATTTCTTTTTGTGCTTTTGCACTCGACATTTTAGCAGACAGAATAGATTCTTTGGCTTTAGCTTCTGCCAATTTACTCTTCATCCTATCCAATTGCGTTTTTAATTGATCTACCATAATCCCTGAATTTTCGGCCAACGACTTATATTGATCGTACTGTTTTTCAGAGATTGCTTTTTTCTCTAAGGCTTTTTTACCTAATTCATCTTGCCCTGTTTTTATAGCAGTAGTAGCTTTGTTTAACCAACTTTCCGTTTCAAGTTTATATTGCTCCGCTTGTTTTACCAGATTTTTCTGATTACCCATTGCTTTCGCAAGTGCTTCTGTAGATTTGAATATGGATTGTTCCATCTCAGCAACAGCAAGTTTCATCATTTGAACAGGATCTTCAACCCTGTCAAGCGCATCACTTGCTTTGGCTTTAAATATATTATTTAAACGCTGAAATATCCTTTTCCACATAATACATAGTTGTTTACAACTGCAAAATAGTTAATTCTTTAATTTATATCAAATTTAATTGATTGTTGATTACTGCTTCTTGTTGATTCTGTTTTTTACTATTTTTTTTTGTAATATTTTGATTTTAAATAAATTAAAAATTTCAATAAGGACAAATGTCCACAACGAACGGACAACTAAATACTTCCTTTCCCTTCTCGTATGACCTCGACTTCATTGCCTGTGCAATCTAAAATAGTGGACGATTCGTTACCACCAAAACCAGAGTGGATGACGATGTCGACCAGATGTTTGTATCGTTCATAGATTTCTTCAGGATCTGTTGTATACACTACAATTTCGTCAGTATCCTTAATCGAAGAGTTTAATAAAGGATTCCCTAACTCCTTTACGATTTCTCTAGGAACATTGTGGTTTGGCACTCTTATGCCTACTGTATTTTTTTTAGTATGTAAAATCTTAGGTACGTTATTGTTGGCTCTGAGTATAAACGTATAAGGTCCAGGAAGCGATTTTTTCATTCTCTTAAAAACTTCTGTACTGAGGTTTTGTGTGTATTCTGAAATATGGCTTAAATCGTAACAAATAAAAGATAGGTTTATTTTTTTAGGATTGATATTTTGGATTTTGCATAAGCGCTCTACAGCTCGAGTATTGTGAATATCACAGCCTATACCGTATACCGTATCCGTCGGATATATTACAACTCCTCCTTTGCGCAATACTTCGACAACTTTATCAATCTTGTTAGGCTGAGGATTTTCAGGATGGATATCTAAGTATTCGGCAGGCATTTTTTAAATATTGAATTTTAAGTTTTGATTTAACGGAGAAAAGTCAATATTAGTGCATTTTAAGCAATTTAAATTATTAAAAAATGAAATTTATGCCTTCATAACCAACAACTAAACATCAACAACTCATAACTAACAATTAATAAGTCAAAATTTCCAAAAGAATATTCTATTTTTACAATTCTACAATAAAAGTATATTATTTCATGAAGAAGAAAACTTCTACCTCAAAGTATGTTATTGCGTTAGCTGGACTGCTGTTTGTTTGTTTTTCCTACTATCCCTATCAAAGTTTTTATACTGCAAATATTCAAGTTGAAAGAGAAGACTTCTATTTGTATATCCCTGAAGGTGCAAATTTTACCACCGTGAAGGACTCTTTAGAAAAGCACAAAGTAGTCTACAATATGCTCTCCTTTGCTTTTATAGCAAAGCTAATGGGCTATCAGGACAAAGTGAAGTCAGGGCGGTACCTATTGCCGAAAAATTCTTCTAATCTTACGATTATCCGAAAATTGAGAAGTGGGCAGCAAGAACCATTAAATTTCACCTTTAACAATATAAGAATTAAAAAAGAACTGGCTGAAAAGTTAGCTGAAAAACTAGAATACCCAGCAGCTGATTTTTTAAAAATTCTTAACGATTCCAAGGCTGTAGCGGAGTATGGTTTTGATACCAACACTGTGATTTCAATGTTCATTCCCAATACATATAAAATTTTCTGGAATACGAGTCCCGAAGAGTTTATGAAAAAAATGAACAGAGAATATAAAAAATTCTGGAGCGAAGAGCGCTTAGCGAAAGCTAAGGCAGCAGGATTAACACCTTTACAAGTTTCTATTATTGCTTCTATTGTTGAAGCAGAGACGAATAAAAACAGCGAAAAGCCATGCATAGCAGGTGTTTACATCAATCGCCTTCATGCAAACATGCCACTTCAGGCAGATCCTACAGTAAAATTTGCTCTGCAAGATTTTGCGATTAAACGTGTGACACAAGATCATACTGCTTTTGATTCTCCCTACAACACTTATAAAAATATAGGCTTACCTCCAGGTCCAATAAATATGCCTTCAGCGGTTTCGTTGGATGCAGTGTTGAACTACGAAAAAAACAAATTTATCTACTTCTGTGCTAGTCCTAACGAAATTGGCTACCATGATTTTGCTGCGAACTATCGCGACCATGTAAACAATGCAAACCGTTACCGTAAGTTTCTCGACAAACAAAAAATTCATTAAACTTAAATGATAGAAAATAAAGTAACGTTGCGCGTTCGGTATGCCGAAACAGACCAGATGGCTTACGTGTATTATGGCAATTATGCTTCCTATTTCGAGGTAGCACGTGTAGAGACCTTTCGGTTGATAGGGTTTAGTTATAAAGAATTGGAAGAGACTGGAGTGATGATGCCAGTGCTTGAATTTAAAACCAAATACCTGAAACCGGCTAAATACGACGATCTTCTTACTATAAAAGTATGGGTGAAGGAAAAACCTGGAGTGCGCATTAAATTTGACTATGAGGTGTATAACGAAGAAAATTTATTGCTCACTATTGCTGAAACGACACTTGTTTTTGTAAATTCACAATCTGGAAAGCCTTGTTTTTTGCCAGAAAAATTTCAAACCATAGTAACGCCATACTTTCAGTAACATGATTAGAATTCCAAAACTCATAACCAAATCAAAACCTTTCAAGCTTTATATCAATTTTTTAAAACGTATACATTTCAGCGAAAAGAAAATAAATCTCTACGTATTTTTGGTAATACTCCAAAAAGAAACAATGCGCGACAGCCTTATATCAAGGTCTAGAGCGATGGCTTTCAGTTTTATGCTTTCCATGTTTCCTGCTATAATATTCACCTTTACGCTTATTCCTTATATCCCAATTCCCGATTTAAAAGATCAGGTAATGAGTTCGCTGAGTAATTTTTTACCTGTAAGTATGTATGAAACGGTAAGTGGAACAATCTTAGAAATCTTAAATATACCGCATGGAGGGTTGATGAGTTTCGGTTTTTTATTTGCACTATACTCTGCTACAAACGGCATTATGGCGATGATGGAAGCTTTCAACCTTTGCTACAGTTCGGCAGACTGTCGCTCATTTATTAAAAAATTAATGATAAGTTTTTTGATTATCATATTACTCACTTTTATTATAACAATAGCGATTGGGATCACCGTTTTTTTAAGTTTGTATTTACCTGAAAGGAAAGAAGTGCTGGTAATCGCTAAATATTTGATTGTATTTTTAATCTTTTATTTTGGTATATCTATGATCTACTATGTAGCTCCTGCCGTTCATACGCGCTGGAATTTCTTTTCACATGGCTCCTTCGTAGCAACGATGATGGTGTTGGCATTTACGTTCGTCTTTTCTTACTATGTAGATCATTTTAACTCGTACAATAAAATCTATGGTTCGATAGGGGCATTGATCGGATTAATGCTTTGGTTTAATATGATGTCCATCATGTTATTAATAGGATTCGAAATAAATGCCTGTATTGAAATGGCGGATAAGGATTATTATAGGAAGCGTTATATGAAATTAAAGGTTTAATTATCAATATCACAAAATAATATTACAAATTCTTTTGTGATATTGAATTAATACGATACTTTTGTATTCTTAAATTTAGAGAGCTGGCAGAGCGGTCGAACGCGGCGGTCTTGAAAACCGTTGACTGTAACAGGTCCGGGGGTTCGAATCCCTCGCTCTCTACTTTAGTAATTTTAAGCCGAATTTTGTAGATCTCTGCATAATTCGGCTTTTTTGTGTATTGTTTTTTTGTTGGAACTCTCAATTTTTTATTTTGGTAAATACAAAGAATAGTTCTTTAGAACCATGTCTGATAAAAGCATCTTTTATATTAGAGAGAAAGCTGACCAAATCTGTAATGTTTCTTATTAGAAACGCTTTACTGCATCTCTATCGTAGAAATGCCCCGTGGTGAAAGATGAGGGAAGTAGGTTGACACGAGCCAGGTATTTAACTTTAGTATCATAGCAACGACGAGAGAGGTTCATTCAATAGATTTTTAAAATTAAAAATAAATAATAATATTTCTAATAAGAAATATCTTTGTGTATCTCTATCGTAGAACTGCCAACCTAAATTCCTTCTAGTTTTATCATTTTTTCAGTCATGAAAAAGCTCTGAATAATAAAATTCAGAGCTTTTTATACATAAGTTATTCGGATTATTAATTAGTCTTTAAAAAACTTAAGTACCGTAAAACCATCAGTAGTTAATACTTTGACTAAGTATACTCCTGAACTCAGATTAGCAATAGATATGGATACTGATTTTTCAGAATTATATTTAGTTGAAAGTATTTGCTGACCGAATAAGTTGACAATTTCCACTTCTGTTATAGCATTCCAATCAGAAATAACAACATGGGTAGCATTGCCTGTTGGGTTTGGATAAATACCGATCTCCTCATTTAATACAAAATCGTTTAAAGATCCATTAGCTATACGTGAGTTGCATGTACCCAGATTTAACCATGGTTGTCCACTTCCTGCCAGACCAGAGTTTGTATTTGGTTGATTATTTTGTGTCCACCAATTTGCTTGATAGCGAATCCCTAGATATGAAACGATTGCACCACCACTATAGGCTGTAATCGCATTCCATACTTGTGCCGTACAAGTACTTCCACCATTAACAGTTATGTTTATTATTGAAGAGGTTGTCATTGCATTCAGGTTATCATAAGCTTTTGCCGTCAAAGTATAAGAACCCGCTGCTACACCCGACCAGGTATAAGTATATGGACTCGCTATTGATGTTCCTAATAAGGTAGCTCCTTTGTAGAATTCTACTTTAGAAATAGTTCCACCAGTTTCAGAAGCAGAGGCATTAATTGTTACCGATGCAGGTGCCGTGAAAGTAGCATTGTTTGCTGGACTTGTTATAGAAACCATTGGCGACAAAGTAGCATTTACAGATATACTTACCGCAGACGAAGTTTTCGTAACAGGTGTAGCTTGAGAATCATAAGCTTTTGCAGTAAGACTGTAGGTGCCTGTGGCTATATTATTCCAATTAAATACAAAAGGCCTTGCCGTTGCTGTTCCTATTAAAGTAGCACCGTTATAATATTCTACTTTACTTATACTACCTCCGCCTTCCGTCGCATATGCTGTAAATGGAATAGAAGCAGGAGCTGTAAATGTTGCACCGTTAGCTGGAGCAGTAAGGGCTGTATGCACGACATGGAGCGATAAATCATCCACCTCTAAGGTTCCGGAGGTTGTAGTAGCACCATTATTATCAGTAGCAATCGCAGTAAATAAATGTTTACCTATAGATAAATTGGCATAGTGAAGAAGCCAATAAATATTAGAACCATCAAACGTTGCGTCTGCAAAATAAACACCATTATCATAGATTTTTACTTTTGCAATATTACCATCCAGATCATAGGCAAATACAGGAATAGAAAAATCATTTGTATTATAATTAATTAAGTTTCCGGAATTCCCAATGGTTATTAATGGACTTATGTTGGTGGAACCTAGCGAGATAATTTTAGTATATGTTGTCTTTCCTTGAATAAAGGCATTAGACACTTCAAAACAAGGTATCCATGCATACTTTATCTGACCGCCATAATTAACCGATACAAAAAATGTATTGTACTGAGGCATGCCATTACTAACATTAAATGGATTATTGGCTGCACCAACAAAATTTACGTTCCCATTCGCATCTGTATTATATGTATAAGTGGGAGTGGTTGATAGTGTATAGCTGCCGCCAGGATACCATGTAATACCATAAAAATTAACCACAGCATTGCTTTGAGCAGTAACACTGTTATTTAGAACATTTACAGAAATTGTATTTGGAAACGCAGCACCTGTAAGAGCCCCTCTTTGGGCATCAGTAAAAGTGGAAGCACCGTAGATGCTGGCTGTTTTATTTACAAGATATGCAGTATGTTGGTCAAGATTAGTATCCGTAAAAAGACTATTCATAAGCGATGGTGTCGGATTTTTCCAGCCCAGATTCTTGTTGACAAGATTCTGGCTGGCATCAATGTTGCCAGCATAAATATCCCAAGCACCTCTTGAGTGCGTGAGCTCATGCGTAATCGTATTTGTCATCACCCTGCCAAACATACTTCCATTATGAGAAACAGATTCTCTATATGAAAATAATACCGACTGATAGCCAATTTCGAAAACAATTGTATAAGCATTTACATAATTACTATTGGCATCTAATTTTTGAGGGAAAGCATTGTAAACAAGCCTATATTGGTTATTAGCTTCTGGGGCTTTCTGATGATAAGCAAATGTACTGTCATCATTCACATTGTCGTTATAATATTTAAAGCTGACAGCCGTAAAAGTATAACTATTATTCAGGTTCGTTTGTGCATTAAAATTGGCACTAACTTTCGCTAATTGTGCTTTGACTGAATCCTGCATTGCGATCTTTCCGCCAAAATAATCAGCCGTTTTTTGTTCAATGTAGACAACTACATTGTATGAGAGCATTGTTTTCTGAGCTAGCAAAGCTAGGGGACTCAAAAAAAGCAAAAAGAGAAATAGGTTTTTTTTCATGATTAATTAATAGTAAGCAGTTATTAAAAAAGACTATATTATAGAACTATGAATATTGTTGTTCCTAGGAAAATTAAAAGTGGTTTCATTTTTTAGAATCGTCTTCATTTTTTTGATTTGAAAAGTTAGGCAAATATATTAGAATAATAATATTATAAACCTTTCATGCAATCTTTATTAACAAAAAAATACTATTTTAAGACAATCCCTAACTTTTTTTGGATGAAAAAACATAACTGTTAAAATTATATCTTTAATAATTCATACAAAACAAATTTTAGATATAAAAAATTGCACGGGCATTTCTACGATAGAGATACAGTAAAGTGTTTCTAATAAGAAACATTACAGATTTGGTCAGCTTTCGCCCTTTTAATAGCTATTTTATTAAAGAGTCGTTCTTTTGAAAAGGATGTTCAAGTTTTATTTTGATTCTTCTCGCTATTTTGTGAAACAAGTCTTGCAAATATTCCTTTTGTTAAAGGCTATTCTGTTTTCTCTTGCTACTATCCTTTGATTTCTGTAATGATTAAGATTAATTTTTACACCTGTGAAAGCTTCGTATGGAGTCAAACCGCTTATCCCGATATGAGGCCGTTGAAAATTATAATCCTCTATTCCTTTTCGTAAGGTAAATTCAAGAGAATTGAAATCAATTATAGGTTGTCTATATAAATATTGGTACTTCAAAATTTTGTTCAACGCTTCGGCCATCGAATTAGAAAAGGAAACATTTTTCAAGGCTATTTTTTTTTTGATAGAAGGAATTTCGGTTTCTATATAAGTTTCTACCAATAGATTATTATTTTCGGAACCTCCGTCCACAATAAGTTCCGTTTCGGAATCAGGATAAACAGAGGAAGAAAACATATAAGCTTCCTTAAAAGTATCGAGTCTTGTCCTAGCACATAGTTTATCTAAGATTTTCCAGGATAATATATAACGAGAAAAATTATCCATAACCAGATAATTAGTCGTCCCTTAAAAAGTAGCCCACGCTATACTGCTATTGTTGTATAGGATAAAAAAAGTGTTTACTTTCCCCTAGTAATTCAAAATAACAG
>JAYTHK010000385.1:0-8452 GCA_043732665.1 Cytophagales bacterium
TTATACGATTTTTTTTTACTTAAAATAAGTCCTAGTAAATCAATAGTTTATAAAACTTACATTATCGTTAAAGATTATCTGGCACTTGCTTTGGAATAAGAGATTAAAAACAACTATACAATGGAAGCACTTATCATCTTAATACTCACCGCGGCAGGCTTTGCTTGTTTTGCGCTCTTTTTTAAATGTATAACCTTCTTCGAAAAAATCTAATTCTATGATCTTACTATTTATAATAGCAATAGCAGTATTCGCATACATGGGATATGTAATGTTGAAACCAGAAAAATTCTAAGCTCCTACTCTTTCACTTCTAACTAACAAAAAAATGAATACAGAAATACTCGGAGTAATCCTGATTTTTATGACCACCGTTTTGCTGGCCATACCTTTAGGGAAATATTGTGCAAAGGTTTACTTAGGTGAAAAAACCTTGCTCGACAGTGTGTTTAATCCTATCGAAAATTTATTTTTCAGTATCAGCGGCATTGATTCGAAAAAAGAAATGAACTGGAAAGAACACCTGATTGCTTTGCTCACCATCAACTTGCTCTGGTTTGTATGGGCGATGTTTATTTTAATTAACCAAGGCTGGTTGCCCCTGAACCCTGACGGGAATCCAGGCATGACGCCTGATTTGGCTTTTAATACTGCTATCAGCTTCTTGGTCAACTGCAACCTACAACATTACTCTGGCGAATCAGGGGTGTCTTATTTATCACAGTTGTCTTGTATGATGTTTTTGATGTTTGTAACCGCTGGAACAGGTATGGCTGCCTGCGTAATGGTTTTCAACTCACTGAAAGAGCGCACCACCGATAAACTAGGAAATTTCTATAACTATTTCCTTAAATCATGTACCCGGATATTATTGCCATTATCATTTATAGCGGCTATAATTTTCGCCATGAACGGTACTCCTATGACTTTTGAAGGAAAAGCAACTACCATTACGTTAGAAGGAGATACGCAACAACTTTCCAGAGGCCCTGCTGCTGCTGCGATTGCCATTAAGCAAATGGGAACAAATGGCGGTGGATTTTTTGGTGTAAATTCTGCGCACCCATTAGAAAATCCAAATTATTTCACCAACATCGTAGAAAATATCGGAATCATTCTCATTCCAATAGCGATGATATTCGCATTAGGATATTATTTGAACAAGAAAAAAATGGCTTGGATGATATTCGGAGTAATGACTTTTGGCTTCTTGTTATTAGTTGTTCCATCCATTTATTATGAGATGCAGGGCAACCCCACTATTGCAAAAATGGGTATCGACCAATCGCTGGGAAGTATGGAAGGAAAAGAAGTTCGATTCGGTTCGGCCGCTTCCGCTTTCTGGGGTATTACAACTACAGTTACATCCAATGGTTCTGTCAACTCAATGCATGATAGCTTCACTCCTCTTACGGGAATGTTTACTATGTTGGGCATGATGATCAATGCGCTCTTTGGAGGCGTTGGTGTTGGCTTCCTGAATTTCTACGTCTTTATTATTATTGGTGTCTTTATCTCAGGACTAATGGTTGGACGTACACCTGAATTTATGGGAAAAAAGATAGAAGCACGCGAAGTGAAAATTGCAATGATCGTAGCTTTACTTCACCCTTTACTAATACTCTCGGGAACTGCTCTGGCAGCGCATGTTCATTATTTGAATCCTGATATTGGATGGTTAAACAATCCTGGATTTCATGGATTTTCGGAAATGTTGTATGAATACACTTCTTCTGCAGCCAACAACGGTTCAGGGTTTGAGGGCTTAGGCGACAATACTCCTTTCTGGAACATCACTACAGGAATAGTACTGATATTAAGCCGTTATATTCCAATCATTGGCCCATTGGCTATCGCAGGAATATTGGCAAATAAAAAATACATCCCTGAAAGTGCCGGTACTCTCAAAACAGATACTTCCACTTTTGGACTTATGGTGTTTGCCATTATATTCATCATCGCTGCATTAGCCTTCTTCCCAGCACTTACATTAGGACCTATCGCAGAATATTTCAGTATTTATTAATCTGTATTTAAGAAATTATTATGAAAACTCAACATACATCTTTATTCCAGAAAAAAATGGTGATTGATTCTCTTAAAGAATCTGTTATCAAACTGAATCCGCAAATAATGTTCCGTAATCCGGTTATGTTTACCGTAGAAATTGGAACAGCTATTATGTTCGTAGTGACACTACTTTCCGCTTTTACAAAACATGTTTCGCTTGGCAACTTTGGATATAATCTCGTTGTATTCCTCGTTCTACTTATTACGTTATTGTTTGCCAACTTTGCTGAAGCAATTGCAGAAGCCCGAGGAAAGGCACAAGCCGACAGTTTACGAAAAACAAGAGAAGACACTCCTGCTAAAAAAATAGCTGCGATAGGAGAAATGTACATGAACGAAGTGCAACTAGTAAGTTCTTCTCAGTTAAAAAAAGGAGATGTATTTATATGCGAAGCAGGCGATGTAATCCCCACCGATGGTGAGATCATCGAAGGTATTGCTACTATAGACGAATCGGCTATCACGGGCGAAAGTGCACCTGTCATAAGAGAATCAGGCGGTGACAAGTCAAGCGTGACTGGCGGCACGAAAGTACTTTCAGATAAAATAAAAGTTTTGGTAACTACTCAGCCAGGCGAAAGTTTTCTAGACAAAATGATTGCTTTGGTAGAAGGCGCAAGCCGTCAAAAGACGCCTAATGAAATTGCACTGACTATTTTATTGGCAGGATTTACATTGGTGTTCGTCATTGTTTGTGTGACGTTGAAACCTTTTGCAGATTACGCAAATACACCAATTACGATTGCGGCATTTATTTCTCTATTCGTTTGTCTTATTCCTACTACTATTGGAGGTTTACTTTCTGCCATTGGTATTGCAGGTATGGACAGAGCGTTGCGTGCTAATGTAATTACAAAATCAGGTAAAGCAGTAGAAACGGCAGGAGATATCGATGTCCTACTTTTAGATAAAACTGGAACGATTACGATTGGCAACAGAAAAGCTACAAATTTCTATCCTACTCCAGGTATAAATGATAAGGAATTCGCTAAGATATGTGTACTTGCTTCTAGAGCAGATGAAACACCAGAAGGGAAATCCATTGTGGAATTGGGTGATAAGTTTGAAGTAAAAAGTGAGAAGATAAATGCAGAAAAATATAAAACTTCTCATCTTTCACCTCTCGCTACGTTTATAAAATTTACCGCCGAGACACGCAGCAGTGGAGTAGATCTACCTGATGGTAAAAGAATCAGAAAAGGAGCTTATGATGCCATTAAGAATTTATCGGAGAAAGCCGGCAATAAGTTTCCAGATGAAATTGCGAAAAAAGTAACTTACATCTCTTCAAATGGCGGTACTCCGCTTGTGGTATCTGAAAACGAAAAAGTAGTTGGTGTAATTGAATTGCAAGATATTATTAAGCCTGGTATTCAAGAGCGTTTCGAACGCCTTAGGAAGATGGGTATCAAAACAGTAATGGTAACTGGAGATAATCCACTAACGGCAAAATACATTGCAGAGAAAGCAGGTGTAGATGATTTTATCGCAGAAGCTAAACCAGAAGATAAAATGACTTACATCCGAAAAGAACAAGCCTTGGGAAAACTCGTAGCAATGATGGGTGACGGCACAAACGATGCACCTGCATTGGCACAGGCAGATGTAGGTGTGGCTATGAACAGTGGAACTCAGGCTGCTAAAGAAGCGGGTAACATGGTAGATTTGGACAACGATCCAACCAAACTAATTGAGATTGTAGAAATCGGAAAACAACTCTTGATGACCAGAGGTACGCTCACTACATTTTCAATTGCCAACGACGTAGCAAAATATTTTGCGATCGTTCCTGCCCTATTTATCGCTTCTGTTCCCGCTTTAAAAGGATTGAATATTATGAACCTAAGCAGCCCCGAAAGTGCTATACTTTCAGCGGTCATATTTAATGCATTAATCATACCTGCTTTGATTCCGCTTGCATTAAAAGGAGTTGAATATAAGCCTATCGGCGCCAGTGCATTGCTTAGAAGAAATTTATTCATCTATGGTTTAGGAGGAGTAATCATTCCATTTATCGGAATAAAATTATTAGACATGGCTATCTCTTTATTTATATAAATTATCAACTTATCAAACTATAAAATTATGAAAACTCATTTTTTACCCGCATTAAAATTAACACTATTGTGCATCGTTTTCTTCGTAGTCTTGTACCCTGCTCTTATATGGAGCATATCAATAATTGCTGCTCCCAATAAAGGTAAAGGCGATTTGGAAAATGTAGGTCAGTCGTTCACAAATGATAAATATTTCTGGTCAAGACCTTCCGCTGTGGATTATAATGGAGCAGGTTCTTGTGGAAGTAATAAAGGTCCGTCAAATCCTGATTACCTTAAAGTAGTGCAAGAAAGAATTGACACTTTTCTTTTACATAATACTAAAGTAAAAAAAGCTGATATTCCTTCCGAGTTGGTTACAGCCTCTGGTAGTGGGTTAGATCCTCATATATCTCCAAAAGCGGCGTTGGTTCAAATCTCAAGAATAGCAAGTGTACGTGGAATAAATGAAAATAAAATTAGTAAATTAGTAGAAGAAAATACGAACAACCCTTTGTTTGGGTTGTTCGGTACTTCTAAAATTAATGTATTAAAATTAAACAGAGCACTCGATTTATTAAAATGAAAAAATAATCTTAGGTATACTAATGCTATTTCATTCTACTACTCGGGCGGAAAGCGATAGTACTAAAAGCAAATTGACTATCAGTGGATATGTTGATACTTATTACTCCTATGATTTTAGCAATCTAACTAATCATGAAAGACCATCTTTTGTATATAATCAAAAACGCACAAATGAAGTGAATCTAAATTTAGGATATTTAAAAGCAACATACACAGGCGAAGGTATAAGAGCCAATCTTACCTTTATGACTGGTACTTATGCTCAATATAATTTAGCTTCTGAGCTAGGGTTACTTAAAAATATATTTGAAGCGAATGCTGGCGTGAAATTATCAAAAAAAAGACAACTATGGCTGGATGCCGGAATATTTACGTCTCACATAGGCTTTGAGAGTGCGGTGTCGAAAGATTGCTGGAACCTCACGAGAAGTATTTTAGCAGAAAACTCTCCTTACTATGAAAGTGGTGCTAAATTGACATACATCACCGATAATAAAAAATGGTTATTTTCAAGTATGATTTTAAATGGATGGCAAAGAATACAAAGAGTAGACGGTAATAATAGTCCTGCTTTTGGTGCTCAGATTACCCTCAAGACAAATTCTAAAATCACTATAAACTCTAGCACTTTTATTGGAAATGACAAACCAGACAGCATCCAAAAAATTAGATATTTTCACAATTATTATAGAATTTTTCAACTTACCGCCAGGTGGGGAATTATTACTGGATTTGATATCGGAGCCGAACAAAAACAAAAAGGAAGTGACCGATATAACATTTGGTATAGTCCGGTAATTATAAGCAGATATAATTTAGGCAAAAAATTTACTTTGGCAGTACTTGCTGAATATTATCTTGATTCCAAAGGAGTAATTATCTCAACGAATACTCCTAATGGATTTCAAACATTTGGATATTCGACAAACCTGGGTTATTCCTCAATAAGAAATGTAGCGATAAGACTGGAAGGGAAAATGTACGATAGTATGGATAAAATATTCACAAAGGACTCCTCGCAGGTAAATCAAAATTATTGTCTCACTTCTTCTATTGCTGTGGCTTTTTAATATGGAAGAAAAAAAACAATCGGCGGAATACTTCCTTGAATTAATTAAAAAATCAAGAAGGGGGAAATTTAAAATCTACATTGGCATGAGTGCTGGTGTAGGTAAGACTTACCGCATGCTTCAGGAATCACATACACTTTTAAAAAATGGAATAAATATAAAAATCGGCTATATAGAAACGCATAACCGATCTGAAACACATGCTTTGCTGGAAGGGCTTCCAATTATTCCACGTAGAAAGATATTCTACAAAGGAAAAGAACTGGAAGAAATGGATGTACAAGCAATTATTAATTTCCATCCTGAAGTAGTCATAGTAGATGAACTTGCTCATACTAATATTCCTGGTTCTAAAAATGAAAAACGTTGGCAGGATGTATTAGAAATTTTAGAGGCTGGTATAAATGTAATCAGTGCCGTTAATATTCAACATATAGAAAGTCTGAATAAAGCAGTAGAAAAAATCTCCAGCATTGAAGTTTCCGAACGTATTCCCGATCATGTACTGAGAAGTGCTGATGAGGTAGTAAACATCGACCTTACAGCAGATGAACTCGTAGCTCGTTTGAAGGAAGGAAAAATATACGATAAGAGTAAAATAGAAACTGCCTTAAATAATTTCTTTATTTCGGAAAACCTTCTTCAATTAAGAGAACTTGCATTAAGAGAAGTCGCGCATCAGGTAGAAAGGAAAATCGAAACAGAAGTATTCAAAAAAGAGAATTTCATTCCTGATAAAATATTAGCATGTATTAGTACAAACGATGCAGGGGCTAAAAATATTATTCGAAAAACATCCCGTCTCGCTACCTTTTATGGGTTTCAATGGGTGGTTTTGTATGTGCAAACACCCAGAGAAGAAAGTGATAAGATTAATTTAGCTTCGCAAAGACATTTAATCAATAATTTTAAAATGGCAACAGAATTGGGCGCAGAAGTAATTAGGAAGAAAGGTACCGATGTAGCTAGAGTAATTACAGAAACAGCCTCAGAGCAGGAATGTAAAATGATCATAATAGGTAAACCACATTTTAGCTTTTGGAGCTTCTTTTTAAATAGAAATTTGATCGATAAAATATTAAAATACTCGAACGAAATAGATATTGTGTTAGTCAGTTAGGAAATATGAGAATTAAAACAAAATTATCATTAGGGTTTGGATTTCTATTTGCAGTTATATTATTGCTTGGAGGACTGGGAACTTACTATATTCACAGGCTTTCCAAGGATTCTAAACATATTACAAAAGACAATTACGAAAGCATTGTTTATGCTAAAAATATGATGAAGGCTTTGGATGAAATGGCAATAGACAAAAAATCATCTATTGTAAAATTTGAAAATAATTTAAAAGAACAAGAGAAAAATATTACCGAGGAAGGAGAAAAAGAATTGACATCTGAGCTTCGGAATGAATATAAAAATTTAAAAATGGACTCGTTGAAGGAGTCAGAAGAAAATCTTATCAGACAAAAACTTTATCAGATCATAGAAATTAATTTACAAGCTATTGTTCGGAAAAATATAGAAGCTAATGTTTCTGCTGATAATGCGATCACATATATGAGTATAATAGGCGCAACGGCTATCCTTCTTACTTTTTCATTTATATTAAATTTCCCAGGCTATATTGCCAATCCTATTCGCGAACTCACAGAGAGTATAAAAGAAATTTCCAGAAAAAATTATTCTCAGAGAGTGCATTTCAAATCCAACGATGAATTTGGAGAACTGGCTTCCGCTTTTAATAAAATGGCTAAAAAACTGGACGACTACGAAAATAGTAATTTGGCACAGTTGATTTTTCAGAAAAAAAGAATTGAAGCAATTATTAATAGAATGCATGATCCGATTATAGGATTGGACGAAAATAAAAACATTCTTTTTGTAAACGGAGAAGCCATCGGAATTTTAGGAATTTCAGAAAATGAAGTATTGGGTAAATATGCACCAGATATAGCTTTGCGAAACGATCTCTTAAGAGTATTACTTAATGAAACAGATATTTCTAAACCTTTAAAAATATTCGCCGAAAATAAAGAATCTTATTTTATAAAAGAGGTACTTGAAATAGTTGCCGAAGATAAATTAATAGGCAATGTTATTATTTTAAAAAACGTCACCCAATTTAAAGAACTAGATGCTGCTAAAACAAACTTCATTGCTACCATTTCGCACGAACTTAAAACGCCTATAGCTTCCATAAAAATGGGATTAAAACTTTTGGAAGATAAACGAGTAGGTTCTCTTAACGAAGAACAAACAAAGCTCATAGGAAATATAAAAGAAGACAGTCAACGCTTGCTGAAAATAACAATGGAACTCCTGGATTTAACTCAGGCTGAAACAGGGAACATACAGCTTCATTACAATCCGACAGAGCCAGAAGAAGTAGTGGAATATGCTGTTCATGCAATAAAATTTCAAGCAGAACAAAAGGGTATTACTATAAATACCGAGATTCTGGAAGGCTTACCAAAACTTAACATTGATCTAGAAAAAACAGCTTGGGTGATGGTTAATTTTATTTCTAATGCCATTCGTTATTCTCCTGAAAATAGTAAAATAAATATTGAGGTGAATAAAAATGCCAGCAATGTGGTATTTTCTGTAAAAGATTTTGGAAAAGGAATAGATGCAAAATATAAAGATAAAATTTTCGACAAATTTTTTAAAATACCCAACGAA
>JAYTHK010000386.1:0-2489 GCA_043732665.1 Cytophagales bacterium
TTCCATTAATAACGTTGATTTTGCAGATGCTGTAATAAGTCAGTTAAATTATCCTAATTTAGTTAAAGATATTGGATCTGCTTTAGTTGATATAACCCCAGAGGAAGCGGTTGCTTTAGGATTAGGTAAAGATATAACTAAAGCAAGTGTAGATGCTATTTCGAATGGTGTAGTTACTGGATTGGGAAATAAACTTCCAAGAGGAAAATACAATGCTCTTATGGAAAGAATGCTTGAGGTTGCTACAACTGTAGTAACTGATGCTGTACAAGAAACAAGTATAGCAAATGCAGCTAAAAAGGCTCATGAGAATTTATCAGTGTCTAAGGATAATACAAGTACCAATATAATAGTTGTTCCTCCTGATTTAAACCCTAAAGAATTAGACATATTTGGTAATGTTAAAAAGGAGGATAAAACTCCTCGAAATAAGACAGTATTAAAGAGAAAGTAAATTGTAATGAAAAAAGTAATTTTATCTATTTTAGAGTATGTTTATTATGGACTTATTCTATTCTTCATTTTACTGTTATTAGCACAATTATATAAGGGAACGTTGGGTATGAATTTTCAATCACCTTATGCTTTTAATCTATTATTGTTGGGAGCAATTTGTCTAATTACAAAGTGGATAATTTTTAATTTAAAAAAAGATTTATGAAAACATTTAAATTAATTTTAATTGGTCAATTAATTGTCAATTTGCCAATTTTCATAATTGTGGCTTTGACAATTTTCATTTTAAGTTTCTTGGGAATGCCTTTCAATATAGGATTAATATTGGGTGTAATTATAGGTTTTTTGTATTGGCGTTTTATGGTTAAGGTATGGATGAATTGGGCAATATCAAAAGGGGGAGAAGAAGAAAAAATAAGGTTATGGGGTAAATATACTTTATTATTATGGGGAATTGGGAATAGATAGTACCATAAATTTTCGTTATGGTTTCAATGGGATGGAAAAAGACGATGAAGTTAAGGGTAGCGGAAATAGCTATACAACAGAATATAGAGAATATGATCCAAGGTTAGGACGATGGTTTAGTCCTGATCCTTTAATGAGTTGGTTTGCTGATCAAAGTCCTTATAATTTTGTTTTTAATAATCCTCTTAACTTAAATGATCCTTTAGGTTTAACTCCTGATGACCCTAAAAAGGGTGGCGATGGTAAAAAATTAAATACCAAACATACCGCAACTGGGAAAATTAAGCCGAAGGAAGTCAGTGATAAAACAAGCCCTTGGAAGGTTGGGGCAGAATGGCTGACTGGGACGGGCCCAAGAGAGCATCATTTTAAAGATGGCGACCCTTTTACGGAATTATATAAACAACATCAACATGTAAATGATACACGTAAAATGATTGCGGATCAACTCAATAATAGTCAAGGGAAAGATGTGAAGCCAGGAAGTAATCCTTATTCATTAAGCGGAATAGAAGGAGTTGGGAAATATATAAAAGATTATTCAACTTTGGCTACAGGAGGATTAACAGGAAATTTAGCTTTTACTTATTTGGGTTCTCATGGGTTGACTTATACTGTAACTTCTGTTGATATTGAAAAAAGAGTAGCAACCGTGAGTTATATGGTTCATAATACTTCTACTATCCAATCAGCTACTCGACCTCCTGTAATTGGATATCAGAACTGGTATAAAAATACTATAGGTAAAACATTGAATGAGCAGTTTTCCAGTGGGCCATTGTCAAAAACAACACAAACTGTAGAGTGGACAGAAACAATAAAATGGTAATGAAAAGTATAATAATCGTTCTAATAATTTTATCACCAATAGTGCTAATGGGATGTATAGGAAAGGACCCAGTGAAAAACGATATTATTGGGAAATGGGTTAGTAAAGATGGGGCCAGTCTGGATTTTAAAGACGATGGAACATTTGTTGGGAAGTCTCTGCCGGCAGAACATTTTGATTTTTATGTTTTTTCAAAAAAGAAGACATCAGGACAAAAAGTGAGTGGTGCTGGTAAATGGAAACTTGAGAAAGGCCAAGGACTATCTCAGATAAAGTTAGAATTTAATGAACCAAATAAAGGGTATCATGGATTAAGAGTTTTAATATCAGGAAGTAATTTATTTGAGAATAATCCACCTTGGTATCTTTTCTATTGGATAAATGATGAAGAAGGGGGCGACAGATATAGGTTTGAGAAAAGATAATTCTATCTTATTAGGAGCTTTCCTGCCCTACCAATTCAATAACAACTCTTGCCAATATTGGTAAATTTTGAATTATGCAAGTTGGTATTTTAAATTTTCCAATTACAGAATTTTAACCATAGTTGGTAAAACTAAAATTCTCAAAAGCAGAAATGCCCTGAGGGGTTTTTGTTGGTAATTTGGACTTTATCAACGTCTCACATTCCATTTCACCCGTTTAGATAAGGAGCTAGTAGTTATTCATAATGTCCTTTGAGGGAAAAGATAATAAGCGTATTTTTTTCAATGGCGTAAACGAATCGGTTAGCTTT
>JAYTHK010000387.1:0-2487 GCA_043732665.1 Cytophagales bacterium
CGAATGAAAATTTTCGACGCAGAACTGTTGAAGTTTTAAAAGAACTTGGACATGATGTTCTTACAGCTTATGAAGCAGGTAATGCTAATTTGAGTATTCATGATGATAAAGTTTTGGAATTTGCACACGCTTCCAATCGCATTGTTCTAACTTTTAATCGAAAAGATTTTATTCGGCTTCATCATCAAAATCCTATTCACTCCAGAATTATTTTTTGTACTGAAGACCCAGATTATTTGGCATTGGCTCAAAGGATACATGATACAATATTTTCTTTAGGTGATGACATAGGGAATCAACTCCTCAGAGTCAATCGTCCGAATCTTTTTTCTCCGACTTAATTCTAAAAACCAAAAATTATGAAACGGTTAGTTAAAATGTTTTTGCTTGTGTTATTGCCTGTTTTTGCGACAGCACAGCAAAGCGGTGTAGATTCTGTTATCCAGTTAATTAACCAAGTAAAGGGTAATGTGTTAGATTCTTCTACTTACTCCTCCGTTTATAAAATTCTAGAACGTACAACATTAAAGGATAGCCAAATAAATGCAATAGAAACAGCAGGATTGCGCTTTCAACCGGGTGAAAGAAAAGATTGGGATTATTATGTCACGTATGCTATTCTTACAAGTTTAATAAATACTGATCCAAACAAGGCAATTGATTATGGAAAATTACAGATTGAAAAATTAGAAAAAATTAAGTCGCCTTATTCTTCTTACACAAAAAGCCGAATTTTAACTGTTCTCAGAATTCCATTCCGAAATGGAAATAGGTTTGAAGAAGGTTTGAAGTTTTATACACAAAAACTACAAGATTATAAAAATGATAATGATTCTATTGGCATCGCGCAATGCTTTTTTGTTCTAGGCGGTTTTTACAGGATTAATGGCTTAACAGACCTTGCCATCTACAATGTGAAAAAATCATTAAGCTATATTGATACCTTGAAAGAAGGATATGAATGGTGGATAAACAATAACACTGTCTTGGGTTTCTATTATTTAAGAAAAGGAGACAAATCTGAATCTTTAAGATATTCGACTATTGCTTATAACCAATCGCTAAAAAACAAACGTAATTATTCTGGGCCAGCTTTGATAATAGCAGAAGTTATGCTTTTGAACAATCAATTAGACAGTGCCGCCTTTTATATTAATAAGGCTAAAGAAGACCCAGATAACAATAATAGTAAAGATTTTTTACCCGGTATACTACAAACTGAAGCCCAATACAAAATGCAGTCGGGTGCATTGAATGAGGCAGATAGCCTTTTAAAACAATGCCAGCAACTGATTAAAATAAACAATATTGCTGTTAATTCATCAGCGGGAATCATTGCACCGGACTATTTCCTTGCTTTAGTGAAAATTAAACAAAACAAGTTAAATGAAGCCATAGATTTACTTTACAAAGATATTGAACGGTTAAAAAATATTCGTTTGGATATTCAGAGAGACTATAAGCTTATTGCAGAACTTTATAGTAAATTGGGTAAATTTGATAAAGCGGCAGCCGCCTACGCCATTTATAATGCCAAACGAGATAGCTTGATAGCAGATCAAGATAAATACCGCGCATTTAATTTCGAAGCAGAGCAACAAATGAGTGAGAAAGAACTTTCTATTGCGCAATTAGAAAGCCAAAATAAAATTTCATCGTTGTATCGTAATTTTTCGATTGGTATTGCAGGTTTGCTTTTACTTTTAGTAGGAGGAGTTTATTATCGTTTCAAATCAAAACAAAAAGCGAATATTGTTTTAGAAAAAACATTGAAAGAACTCAAAGCCACGCAATCACAACTCATACAATCTGAAAAACTCGCAAGTTTAGGTGAACTCACAGCGGGCATTGCACACGAAATTCAAAACCCATTAAACTTCGTTAATAATTTTGCGGAGTTAAGTGTGGATTTAGCAAAGGATATAAATTCGGAAATTCGTAAACCTGAAATGGATAAAGAATATCTTGAAGAATTATTGACCGACCTCACGCACAATCAAGAAAAAATAAATTTGCACGGCAAACGCGCGAGCAGCATTGTTAAAGGTATGCTCGAACATTCGCGCGCAAGTATAGGTGTGAAAGAACTCACCGATATTAATAAACTTTGCGACGAATATTTCAGATTAGCGTATCACGGTCTGCGCGCAAAAGACAAAGATTTTAATTGCGAATTAATTTCAAAGTTCGAGGAAACTTTACCGAAAATAGAAATCATTCCGCAAGATATCGGTCGCGCAGTTTTGAATTTGATTAATAATGCGTTTTATGCGGTGAATGAGCAAGCGAATAAAAAACGTTCGGGGAACTTTGAAAGCTCCCCGAACGTGGAAAACCTAAGAGGGTATAAACCTATCGTATCTGTCACAACACAAAAAACCGATAACGGAATTGAAATTCGCGTAAAAGATAACGGCACTGGAATGCCTGAAAGCGTTAAAGAAAAAATCTTTCAACCATTCTTCACCACCAAACCAACGGGTTCAG
>JAYTHK010000388.1:0-8399 GCA_043732665.1 Cytophagales bacterium
TTCCAATTGGAATTTGCCATCCAAGCAGTGGTAAGTTTATTCCCTGTCCTAATCTTTTAGACCAATGAAGCCAATTTTGATATTGCGTGTTTCCATAATATAAAATATTTGCCGTTGCGCCAAAAGCAATCCATCGACCACCTTCGTCGTAGCCATACTTTTCGACTGCCATAAAATCGCCTTTGTCGCATGGCATAGAGCCCGTTCCCAACAGTTCGTTGTACCATGCAATCTGAAAATCTACCCCAACATCAATGTCTGCTAAACTCCAGAAGGGCATACCTGCCTGACACTGATAAAATCCACCTGCATTTGCTCCCAAGCAAGCTGATCCATTAGCTCCATTAGACCAAGTCGCCCAATGGTTAGCATGTAATCCCACATAAGCATCTGGGGCATACGTGCGGATTGTTTTAATGATCCCTTGCGCCATTCCTGCTAAAGTATTCGGATAACTCGCCAGAAAAGAATATCCCAAATCATTTACATGGCAGTATACAGCGTTAGGACGAATCGTAGCATTTCCTCCCGCAGCATTAGGGCCACTGCCGTAGTTTTTATTTATCAAATATCCCCAGGTATCGGGTTCGATAATAAATACAGCTTTGGTTCCATTGGCTTTCTGAGCTACATTTCTGATGTTCCAAAAAAAGCGCTGCATAAAATCTAGACTTGCCATATTAGAGATAGCCTTATCTGCTCCGGCATCTTCTTGCAACATGTAAATATTGAAAGCGGCGCGCATACCAATAGCAGTGCTGCTTGTAATAAAATTAGTGGCGAGCCCCCCTTTTGGCAGGTTGCTGTACCAGTTTGTCAAGGTGTCAACTCCAGCGTTAATATAACGGACTCTGTAATGTAATCCAGTAGGAATGGCTTTGGCCGTGGTTATGGTGGCAAGTCTAGTGGCGTCGTCTGTGAGGCCGATATAAAAATCACTCCATCCCGAAGGAGCCCTTCCCCATTGCGCTTTTGCTACGTTAAGCGCTAAAAGAGTCCAAATAAAGGCAAGAGTGAATGGAATTTTACAGCGTGTTTTCATCGTAAGAATATAATCTTCTAGCAACGAAAATTGATCTTACCGTTAATATAAAGATGACAAAGAAGTTGGATTTGCGATGTTTCTACAACTAAAATATTGCTTTATAATGTATTAAAAGTGTTTAATCTATTCCCTAAACCTGTTATTTGTATATTGACGTTCCTCTTTAGTGCCAATTTGATGGAAGCGCAATAGTTATTCCTGATGAATAAACGAAGAAGAAAATAAGTAAACTATTTTGTATATAGGTCAGTTAAATTTTTAATCCGTCTTCAATCTTAAAAGTACGTAAGCGATCCAATACCGACAATGAGATGTGTAAGTTGAACCAAACACTTATACTTCCTTCCTTTATAAAAAACATCTTTTGAGAAAGTTTACCTTTTTTTACAGAATAGTGTTTTTGAGCCTACTTAAATTTCTTGTAAAAAACGATCCTCTATGAAGTGTGCCAGTTCAATAATTGATGTTAAATAAACCTCCAAAGTTTTCAAAAACCTTAGAGGGTTTAGTCAATAAATGACAGAATTAAATCCGCGCTTGATAGGTATGTAGTTCGTAGTAACGTCCTTTCTTCTCGATCAAATCTTGATGATTTCCTTGCTCTGCGATTTGTCCATTTTCAATTACTAAAATTTGATTTGCCTGACGAATAGTACTTAGTCGATGGGCAATAACAAACGTAGTTCGGCCTTTCATCAGCTCTGCAAGACTTTGTTGAATCATCGACTCACTTTGCGTATCTAGGTTAGACGTTGCTTCGTCAAGAATAATAATTTTGGGATCGGCAAGGATAGCACGAGCTATAGCAATACGTTGTCTTTGTCCGCCAGAAAGTTTTACGCCACGTTCTCCAATTAAGGTATCAAGGCCAGCTTCAAAACGGTCCGTAAACTCGTTCACATAAGCGGCCTTTACAGCCTTCTGCAGTTGTTCTTCGTTAGCATTTGGACGGGGGAATAAAATGTTTTCTCTTATGGTTCCTTCAAATAGAAAATCATCTTGTAAAACGACTCCCAGGTGTTGACGGTAACTGGTAAGTGTTATGCTAGACAAATCTATTCCATCAAGTGTAATTTTACCTGACTCAGGATTCAAGAAAGTAGCGACTAGCCCTGCTATAGTAGATTTTCCAGAACCAGATGTTCCTACTAAAGCAGTAACGGAACCAGCAGGAGCAAAAAAGTCAACGTTGTTCAGTACTTCTTTTCCTTCCTGATAAGCGAAAGAAACTTTTTCAAATTTAACGTCTCCTTTAATTTCTTTTAACACTACCGTTCTTTTTTCGGGATCTTCTTCAGGCGCAGTATTCATGATTTCTTGTGTTCTGTCGAGTCCTGCAAAAGCTTCGGTTAGTTGACTACCGATATTACTCATTTGTACAATTGGGAAAATCAAAAAGCCCAAGAAAAGATTAAACGATAAAAAATCACCATTTGTCATTTTGTTATCAATCATTAATGCTCCGCCTATTCCCATAATACCAATGGAAGCCATACCTAATAGAAACGTTGCCGAACTAGTAATAATGGCTGTAGAAGTAAGACTTTTCTTCACATTTTCAAACATACGATCTACGCCTTTCTCAAAAGTTTTCGATTCTTGCTCTTCGGCATTAAATGCTTTGATGATCCTTACGCCGTTAAGTGTCTCCGTTAGTCTGCCCGTTACTTCTGCATTGATGACTCCCCTGATTTTGAAAATAGGACGGATGTAGGCGAACGCTTTCATTGCTATAAAGGCAAAAATTCCAACAGGAACTAATACATAAAGTGTCATCAAAGCATTAATCTTGATCAACATTACTAAAGCAATCACAGCAGTGATCGTACCTCCGATCAATTGAACTAAACCAGTGCCGATAAGGTTTCGAACGCCTTCTACATCGGTCATGATTCGTGAAACAAGTGCGCCAGATTTGGTGTTGTCAAAATAACTTATGGGCAGAGAAAGTATTTTTTTTTGTACTTGCACTCTTAATTTTGAGATCAAATTTTGAGCTTCTACACTTAACAATTTGGTTAGTAAAAAAGAAGTGACGGCATTTATTAAGATAGAAGCGCCTACCAACCAAAGTAAGGATTGAAGTTTTACAAAATCCTTGTTTGCAATTACTACGTCTATTAACTGTTTACTTGCATAAGGCAAAATCAAACTTGCTAAACGACTGATGATGATTAAAACCAAACCAATCAGTACTAATTTTCTCCTTGGCCAAATGATGGTTTTAAATACTTGGGAAAGAGATGTTTTATCTTTTTTCATTCTATTGCAGTTACTAAATTTATAAATACGGAGACGACAGAACATAGGATTTCCTCCTTTGGTTCAGCTTCGCCTAATACTCGTATGTCGTATGACATTAAAAAATATTGTACAAAATTTTATTCATTATCCTTCTCGCCAGTTTTTTCTTCTCTTTTTCCTCTCATGTGAATAACCAGTCCATTGAGAAAGTTTCTAAGAAACTGATCGCCGCATGGCATGAAATTAGGATGATCGTCTTTACGAAACAATGCTCCTAGCTCTCCTTTTGAAATTTTGAAATCTACTAATTTTAGGATAGCAATAATATCGTCGTCTCTTAGGTGGAGTGCTACTCTTAGCTTTTTAAGTATGTCATTATTACTCATCGTACCGTTGATTTTTTTGTGACTATTTGATTTCGTTGATTTGCCTTAGGATAATTCGTTAAGGTTGTTTTGTTCGTATCGTTTTATTTTTGGCTATTTTTAAAGTTTTGTTTTGCTAATTTATGTTCGTTGGTGATTCTTATGAATGCTAGACTTTTTGAGCCAAAATTTATAAGCAAACCTGTTTCCAATTTGTATACTTCTATATAATTTATGATTTGAGCTAAATTCGTATCTTCCAATTTAGTTAAAGCTTTCAATTCTACCATTACTTTATCTTCTACTAGAAAATCTACTCTTCTCATTCCCACTTCTATACCTTCATAATAAAGGGTCATTTCGAGTTCTCTTACAAACTCCAGTTCCTGCCTCTTCATTTCTATAGCCAAACAGCGTTGGTATATAACTTCCTGAAATCCATTTCCCAAATAACTATGCACCTTCATTACACAGCCAATAATTTTTCCGGTCAGTTCGGAATATTTTACTTCTCGTTTATCATTATTAAAAAAAATTAATTATAAAAATCAATTACTAAAGATTGTTCCATATCAAAAGTATCAAAATAATACGAAAAACAAAATCATATTAAACAAACAATAATAAAGGAAGATTATCTCACAGAATAATCAACGAAATCAAATAATCACAAAATCAACGGTCTCGTTTTTTGCCCCGTACGCTTTTCGGTTTATTATACTTTATCTTCAATGCTTCTGCACGATGTATTTTTTGATTTGTCTTTTTATTCTTATCCGATTTTTCGTGAAATGCTCCTCCTCCAGGTTCCTCTTTCTTGCGAACCTTGGGCTCAATAATTTTCATCTTAATTTTAGGCTTCTCTTCTTCAATAAGAATGTCAGAGATCTCTAATTTTTTTGGTAGAGCAGAAATCTTAATTTTGAATTTCATCAATTTCTCAATAGCCGATATATTTGTGACTTCTTTCTCAGTGATAAAAGTTCGGGCTTCTCCTTTTTTATCTGCTCGTCCTGTTCTTCCTATCCGATGTATATAGTTTTCTGGAATTTCTGGCGTGTCAAAATTTAACACATGTGTTACTTCAGAAATGTCAATTCCTCTGGCTACAATGTCGGTAGCGATGAGTACCCGGTATGTACCGTTTTGAAATTGTCTTACAGAATTAAATCTGTGATTTTGTGCTTTGTTAGAATGGATAACACCAACTTGGTTTGGAAAAATCTTGTCCGCTTTCTCAAATAATAAATCAGCCAATTGTTTTGTAGAAGTAAACACCAATACTTTTTTCATTTCTAAATCTTCTGTCAATAAAAGCTCTAGGAGATTTACTTTGGTATTGAAATTGGGAACGCGATAACCAATTTGAGTAATGTTTTCCAAAGGCGTACCCATCGGTGCAGCTTCGATTTTTAACGGATCTTTGAAATGCTGTTTTATAAATCCTTCCACCTCCTCGGTGATTGTAGCGGAAAATAAAAGGTTCTGCCTTTTTGCAGACAAAAATTCAAATACTCTTATCAACTGCGGACGAAAGCCTAGATTGAGCATCTCGTCTACTTCGTCTACCACTAATTTTTTTACAGACTTTAGTTTCAATACTCCACTCAAAGCTAAATCGAGTAATCTACCAGGAGTGGCAACCATAACATCTACCCCTTTATGAACGATGTCCTTTTGAGTATTTATGTTCGAACCGCCGTAAACGCCACATACTGTAATATCCATGTACTTGGTTAATTTTTCTATTTCTTCCACCACTTGCATTACGAGTTCGCGGGTAGGAACTAGAATTAAGATCTGAGGATTTTTTTCTTTAGAAAAACTCCATTGCCTAAGACATGGGAGTAAGTAAGCAAATGTTTTTCCAGTTCCAGTTTGCGCTATTCCTACTAAGTCCTTGCCAGACATGATTACCGAGAATCCTTTTTCCTGAATGGTGGTGGGTTTTGTGTATCCTAGGTCTTTTAGTGCCTCCAACAAAGGGCGGGTAAGATTTAATTCGTCAAAAGTCATATTGCAAAGTTAATTAAAAAAACTTTCTAACTTTACAACATTAAAACCTTTAATAAGAATGAAAACAGGAGTATTGCTTGTAAACTTAGGTACACCAGACAGTACAAAGACCTCAGACGTAAGAAAGTACCTCAGAGAGTTTTTGATGGATTGGCGTGTGATCGACATACCGTTTCTAAATCGGTGGATGCTGGTAAATTTTATCATAGCTCCTTTTCGTGCGCCAAAATCGGCACATGAGTACAAGAAGCTTTGGCAAGAAAAGGGTTCTCCCTTACTTTTTCACGGACTAGAGCTTCAAAAGCGAGTTCAACAAGCGCTTGGGGACGACTATATTGTGGGTTTTGGAATGCGGTATCAAAACCCAAGTTTAGAAAAGGCGGTAGAAATTTTCAAAGACAAAGCAATAGAAAAACTAATTGTTATTCCGCTTTATCCTCAGTATGCATCTGCTTCTACAGGTTCTTCCATTGAAGCGGTGATGAAGGAGATAGGCCAATGGCAGATTGTTCCAGAGTTGAAAATTATCAGCAATTTCTGCGACGATCCATTGTTTATTAAAGCCTTTGCGGAGGTTGGTAGAAAATACATGAAAGAGCAAACATACGATCACGTCGTTTTTTCTTACCACGGTATTCCCGAAAGGCAAATTCTAAAGGGTTCTGTAAAAGACCAATGCCAACTAGGCACTTGTTGTATGAGTTACCATGCGCGAAATAAATATTGCTATCGTGCACAGTGCTTTGAAACGACAAGGTTACTGGTAAAAGAACTTGGTTTAGCAGAAGGAAGCTACTCGATATCTTTTCAGTCAAGACTTGGTAAAACGCCTTGGATAAAGCCCTATACAGATTACACAATTGAGGCATTAGCGAAAGCAGGGAAAAAGAAAATATTGTTCTTTTCGCCCTCATTTGTGGCGGATTGCTTGGAAACTACTGTTGAGGGTGGAGAAGAGTATAAATTATTATTTGAGAAACATGGTGGCGAATATTGGCAGATAGTCGAAAGTCTGAACACAAGTCCAATGTGGGTGGAATGTCTGAAAGAAATGGTTGTTTCAAAAACATAGTTTCCGAGTAGGGTAAGAGCAGAGCAGTAAAAGGGTAATGGTGCAATACTTAATTGTTTGCGCTTGCTTTCTGTTTTGTTAGTTCTTACTTATATAATAAGCAGCCTCTTTTTCGAAAAAAACCGTTGTATAAGTCATTGTTATTTAAAAGGTAAAGAATCTTTTAAAATAAAGATAAATACTTGATAGTGAATATTTTTTATTATTATTAAAACTATAAAACAGTTCTTTTTAATGGGCAAATTCCAAGCAGAATACTGCTATTATTATAAAAAATAGCCATTATTTACAATTTATTTTTTTAGTTATACGTAAACAAAAGGAATACCATTTGTGGGTTAAATGTTTAAGTCTATGAGAAAAATATTATTATTGTTTGTTACGCTTTTTACGCTGGTTCTGTCTACCTCTGTTATTGTAGCGCAGGTGAGTCCTAAAAGAGGAATGGCCTACGGCAGTACTTCGGTCGCCGATTTGAATATTGTAAAACCTGGTATTTCTTGGTGGTATAACTGGAGTTCGCAACCTGATGCCGCTATTAAAAGTTATTATAGTTCACAGGGGATTGAGTTTGTACCAATGATGTGGAACGATAGTTACATGGTAGCGAATGCGATTGCCCAGATTCCGTCTGGTACGAAATATTTATTGGCATATAACGAACCAAATTTTAATGGAGAAGCGAATATGACTCCAGCACAAGCCGCTGCTGCCTGGCCTAAATTGGAACAGATTGCCTCGACACTTAATCTTCAAATAATTAGTGCCGCTGCCGCTTATTGTGGCGGTACAGCATGTATTCCTGGTTATACAGATCCTGTAAAATGGCACGATGATTTTTTTGCTGCTTGCCCTACTTGTAGAGTAGATTATATCGCTTTCCATAATTATGAGCCTACTGTTGGTGGTCTCGTTGCGCTTACGGGCAATTTAAAAAAATATGGCAAACCAATTTGGGTAACAGAATTTGCATACTGGGATCCAGCGGCGGCCTATGCCGATAAAATAACCTATTTACAACAGGCAGTTTCAGATTTTGAAAACGACCCAGACATATACCGTTATTCATGGTTTGCTGGTAGAAGTTCTGCTAATCCATCTGTAAGTATCTTGGGTGCAGATGGTGTGCTTACAAGTTTAGGATCTGCATACATTGGCGCAGCTTACGGTCCAAAAAATGCTGTACCAGGAAAAATAGAGGTGGAAAAACTTTATAGGAGAAGAGGCACACAACTGCAAACGACAACAGATATAGGTGGCGGACAAAATGTAGGGTATACAGACCCGGGCACCTGGAACGAATTTCTAGTGGATATAAATACAACAGGGTCTTATACATTCACTTTTAGATTAGCATCAAACGTAGCCACAGGGGTTTTCAATATAAAATTAGATGGTAATCTTATAAAGAGCAATGTAACTGTTGCAAATACGGGTGGATGGCAGACTTGGGTAGATTATAATGTTACAGGAGTTGTGCTTTCTGCGGGAGAACATCTTTTGAAATTTGAGTATACAGGGACGGGAACAAATATGAATTATTTTACTACAGTCTTTGAAAGTGCTGTGCCTGCTACTGCAAATTTCTCCGCTACTCCATTGTCTACTTGTGTAGGAAATCAAGTTGTATTCACAGACCAAACAACTAACAAATCTG
>JAYTHK010000389.1:0-22894 GCA_043732665.1 Cytophagales bacterium
AAATTTATTTTGCAACAAACCAGTTTGAAATTCGCCAGTCAATCTTCTGGATACAAAAGAACCATATCCAGAAGAAAAACTAAAAGAAGGTTTTGCTGCTAAATCTGTAGTTATCATGTTTACGGCACCCCCAAAGGATGCTGAGCCATTAGTAGAAGTGCCAATGCCCCTTTGTATTTGGATACTTTTTAAACTGGTGGCTAAATCTGCAAAGTTATTGAAATAATATCCTTGCGTTTCTGGATCGTTTACTGGAATGCCGTTGATGGTCATATTAATTCTTGTCTGGTCTATGCCGCGCAAACGAAAATACGAATAGCCGATTCCATTCCCTGTTTCAGAATAGGTGGTGATGGCGGGAGCATTGTTTATCAAAGCAGGAATGTCATGGCCAAAGTATTTCGTTTGGATGTCTTTCTGTGACATATTATATTGAGTGACGGGAGTCTGGCTGTTAGCGCGTATAGCAGTTACTACAATTTCTTCACTTACTTTTTCTATTGGAGTAAGCACCACAATCAGGCTCATGTCTTTGTCTGATATAAGAATAGTTTGTTGTGTTGGAGAATAGCCTGGTGCGTTTATGTTGATCGTGTAAGTGCCAGCAGAAAGATTGCCGAATTCGAAATAGCCCTTTTTGTTGGTGATTGTACTTCTGTTTTCTTCTATCAAAATGACTTCAGCGTTTTCTACTTGGATGCTGTCCTTTGAATCGGTTACCGTACCTTTAATAGAGAAATTTAATAATTGAGAGAAAAGTAAAATGTAATTAAGCATTGTTTAAAATTTATTAAAATAAAACGTTTCTGATAGAGCTATAAACGGCTATTTCTATCACAATAATTGAATCAATAAGAGAAACTGAATGAAAACAGACTATTACCTATCCTTTTGGGGGATATAAACGAGTGATCTACTCTTTATGCTAGTGTCTTTTCCCTTCGCAGTCATTACACTGATCAGGTTCAGAGGGTATAATCTCAGTTCTAGCTATTGCTAGACACCCCTAAAGTATCACAAAGGTAATCAGAAGTTTATACTATTCGCTATTTCTAATTTGTTTTTTTAAGAATAGTAAACTGAATTGTCCTGAAACGAACGAAGCGGCTTTTACATCCGCTTCGTTTAATAAGAATAAAAGATTTAATAATAATTAAGCGGCTTCGCTTACTTTTTCTACTTTGAATAAATATTTTGATAAAGGAGAGGTGTGAAACTCTAGAATATCGCCTTCGTTGCAGTTGTCGAATGTTTCTTTGTCTACCACAAAACTATTTCCGTCCATGTTAAAAACATAATAGTCTCTGCCATCTTTATTTCGAGCTGTTTTGCTAGAAAGTACTCCACTGAATACTCTTTTTTCTTTTTTTATTAAATCTAGAAAATAACCTTTGTGTAAATAAATGAAAATAATTAAGGAAGAAAACGCTAAAAATAAAACGATATATAGCGTATTAATACCTATACTGTCAGCTATGATCCTGTCTAAAATGACATAAGAAAGTAGTGCAAAAATGATGGATGATACAAAATATACGGCAAAACTTTCCCTTTTAAGGTTTATAAGCTCTCTAAATTCGCTGTTGTCTAGACTTAAATATTTCATACTATATAAATTTTAGAATGGCTTACCTATAGTGTTTATAATAAATACGGCTATTGTTATATTTTCTATAAACTATTAATAACAAAATTACTACATTAGTTTGTAAGGAAAAAACCGAAATTAGAATAGTGCAATAGGTTCTTTTTTAAGAAACAGCATTATAGATAAAGTTCAATTTATTGTTTGTTAGGTGCTGAATTTTCCTTAATTAAAATTTACTAATACAGATAATACGTATTACTACTGATCAAGTTTGGTTTTAATCCTAAAAAATGCTTTAAATTTGTGTATGACTACTTGTGGATATATATGCCCAATATGCGAGGGAAATAGATTTAAAGAAGATGGCTCCGACTGCGATTGGTGCTTAAATCCAAAAATAGAACAAGAAAAGGAGGCTGTTTTGGAAGAGTGGATAGAAAAAGTTCACCATGGGTCTTGTTGTGGAGATTAATTCCTTTGCTCACTTTCGTATCCAAAGTCTGCTTTTAAATTCCCACTCATAGCAGCAGCTACAGCCATTTTATCACAACGTTCGTTTTCGGGATGCCCAGCGTGACCTTTCAGCCATATAAATTTCACTTTGTGCTTTTTATAAATATAAATAAATCTTCGCCAGAGGTCTTCGTTTTTTTTGTCTTTAAAATTCTTTTTCTCCCAATCCCAAATCCAACCTTTTTCTACAGAATCAACTACATATTTAGAATCGGAATGTATTGTAACTTCACGCCCAGATTCTTTGAGCGATTCTAAACCTACGATGGCTGCAAGTAATTCCATGCGGTTGTTGGTCGTGTGTCGAAACCCTTCACTAATTTCTTTGCGATGTTGGTTATAGGTGAGCACTACTCCATATCCCCCTGGTCCTGGATTGCCGCGCGCTGAACCGTCGGTGTATATGTTTATCATTCGTTAATCGTTGTTGGTTATTTAATTGTTCTGCAAAGATAAATATAAAACGCCAACAACTATCAACGAACAGCGGTCGACTATTAATCACAAGGAAGGGTATTTCGTTTTTAGATAGCGCATATATGCTGGAAAATTTGAATTGAATTTTTTGCGAAATTCTTCCGCAAAAATATTCTGTTGCGAACGATACATTATATAGTCTATGAAATAGGCGTTATTTAATTTTTCGAAGTCTTTTTCATAACGTTTATTATAAAAATTATTTTCTTTTAAATAAAGAATTAAATTATTTCTAGCGCTATCAATTATAGCGGTTTTGTATTTCTGTTTTATATCAATGGCTGTTGTAGCATCAAATGTTTTGTACAAACTATCAAGCTTTTTTGACCAGACAAGCGTACGTTCAGAAAATTCTTTATTAAAACAAAGCCCTTTTTCATATTCTATAAACGCTTTAGAATCTTGACCGTACTTTTGAATAAGAAATTTTCTAGCGCCAAAATCGCCTACAAAACTTGCAAGGTTTTCGTTGAAGTTTACATTGTTCTTGACATACAAAGTTCCATGTGTCAATTCGTGAATAATTAAATTCGCAAGGCTCCCCGACTTCCGTCTCAGCATGCTACTCAAGATGGGATCTTTTAACCAACCCAATGTAGACCACGCCGAAACCTCTCCTAAGTCAGTATCAAAACCTAACTCCTTAAATTTCTTTTCTTCGGCAATTGCTCTTTCGTGTACAAAATATCCTTTGTACGAAAAACTCCCTAGCAAAGGGAATTCCCATTCGTAAGCCTTCATTTCAAAAGGCGGACAAGCAGTGACCACCCATAAAATAGGTTTCCCTTTCTGGTCGTAAAAAGAGCTGTAATTTTCATTTTTATTAATACCCAACGAATCGAAAGCAAATTTTTTGATCTCGTTTATAAGCTCTATTTTTTGTTTTATAGAATCTGGAACGGTATTATCTTGCAGTACTTCTGTTACTGGTCGGGTATTCCAGATAATATTAAGCTGCCCATAACCTTGAGAAATTGCGTAGGAAATGAGTTTGTAATCCCAAAGGATAAGCACCAAAAGGATAATTAGGAAGCTGTAAGAGATCTTTTTTCTCATTGTCTGGTAAAGATACAAGATATTAGATTTAGGATTTGATATTTAATGTATAGGAAATAACTTTCTGATTTAGAGCAATCTCAGGAATTTTACTTTTGGGAAAGTTATTCTGTGAATAACTTTCCCTGTTTGTTTGAACATATTACATTAATTTAGAGTTAGTTAAAAGAATACAAAAAACTGTTAACTAAATTTTTTAGTAAAAAACTTGCTAATTATTTTAGCATTACATATCTTTGCATCGTTACAACTTTACTACTATATGAGCAAACTCGAAAAACTAAAAGCCCTACAACTTACTTTAGATAAGTTAGATAAAACATACGGTAAAGGTACCGTTATGAAATTAAGCGATGAAAAAGTAGAAGATATTCCTGCTATTTCCACCGGATCACTTGGTCTAGATATGGCATTGGGTATAGGTGGACTTCCAAGAGGGCGTGTAGTAGAGATTTATGGTCCAGAGTCTTCAGGTAAAACAACGTTGACACTTCATTGTATTGCAGAAGCTCAAAAAGCTGGAGGGTTAGCCGCATTTATTGATGCAGAACACGCTTTTGATAAGAGTTATGCTGAAAAGTTAGGAATCGATACCGAAAATCTATTAATCTCTCAACCAGACAACGGCGAGCAAGCGCTTGAAATAGCGGAACATCTGATTCGCTCAGGCGCTATTGATATTATTGTTATTGACTCTGTAGCGGCTTTAGTGCCAAAGGCAGAGATAGAAGGTGAAATGGGTGAAAGTAAAATGGGCTTGCAAGCAAGATTAATGTCTCAAGCATTAAGAAAACTTACAGGAGCCATCAGCAAATCAAATTGCTGTTGCATATTCATTAACCAATTAAGAGAGAAAATAGGGGTGATGTTCGGAAATCCGGAAACTACTACGGGTGGAAATGCGCTTAAATTTTATGCTTCAGTAAGATTGGATATACGCAGGATAGGACAGATAAAAGAAGGTGCTGATAATATTATTGGTAACCGTACACGAGTGAAAGTGGTGAAAAACAAAGTTGCACCGCCATTCAAAATGGTAGAGTTTGACATCAACTACGGACAGGGTATTTCTAAAATAGGGGAGATAATAGATATAGGAGTAGAAATGGAAATTATCCAAAAGTCAGGTTCTTGGTTTGCTTATCAGGGTACTAAACTTGGACAAGGAAGAGATTCCGTAAAAGATATTTTGACGGACAACGAAGAAATGTGTAATGAGATAGAAGCTAAAATTAGAGCTAAAATCATGGGTAACAAAGAAGCTGCTGAAGCCAAAGGGGTGAAGGAAGTGAAAGCGCCAGTTGCAGAGGAAATTCCGAAAGTATCAAAAGCTAAAGCTGCAAAGGCGGAAGTTTTGTAAGAATCAAGTAATTATATTTTAGCAGTCCTGGTCAATAATTATTAACCAGGACTTTTTTATATTTTCTGTTCGACTAGTTCTTTTTTAGTTTCTTAGCCAATACTAAATTAAAAAACAATCTTTTATTTCTAAATCATTGTTAATCTCATCTTAATAACGAGTTTTCTCCTGAATGACTGCTATTAACTTATTGTAATTCAGTAGAAAACCTATTACTGAAAAAAGTGAACATGATAGATTATAATAAGCTATATGAATTTGAAATAACAAAACGGTTCAACAATTTAAAATTGCTGAACCGTTTTGTGTTGCCTTCAAATAAAATAAGTTAGATTATTTCTCCTCATCTTTATTGATGATTTTAATTTTAGTTCCTATGCTCGTAATTCTAAAAGTAGTTCTACGGTTAGATTGATGCTCCTCTTCGCTTTGAGCATTTTTGAATTTAGGTTTTGCTTCACCGTATCCTTTAGCCGTAATTCTGTCTTTAGAAATACCTTTAGAAATAATATAGTTTACAGCAGATTGCGCTCTTCTTTGAGCAAGCGCCTGATTGTATTTGTCAGAGCCTCTTTCATCTGTGTGAGATCCAAGTTCAATTTTAATATCGTTGTTCAGTTTTAGAAATTCGACTAACTTGTTCAACTCAAGCGCTGCATCAGGACGAATATCTGCTTTGTCGTAATCGTAATAAATGTTACGAACTTCGAAGAAACCTTCATCAACACTAGTACTAACTTCTTTTTTACGTAATACAACTTTTGTTGAAGTAACAATATCATTGTCTCCTGCTTTCAAATCGCTATTGGATACTTTGGATAGCGTTATATCTTTTGAATCAGTAAGGTAGCCGTTTTTAGAAGCAATCAATTTATAGTTGCCAATTTCCATCTCTTTTCTGTATTTACCTATACTATCAGTAGCAACAGTAGCAATCGTATCGCCTTTTTCATTCACAATTTTAACAGTTGTATTGTCTAAAGCTGTTTCCGAAGAATCCTTTTTATAAATAGACGTTAAATCAAGAATATAGTGCGCAAATTTAATTTTAGATTCGTCCAAAAATCCATAAATATCGTCGTCGCCTTTTCCTCCAGGTCTGTTAGAAGTAAAGTACCCAACGGTTGAATCTTTGTAAAATATAGCAAAGTCATCGTAACTCGTATTTGTAGGAGACCCTAGGTTTTCTATAGTAGATTTTCCACCAGTAGTGTTCACTCTGAAAAGATCCATAGCACCAAGTGTAGGATGTCCATCAGAAGAGAAATAGAAAACACCTTCTGGAGAAATATAAGGAAACCATTCGCTGCCTTTCGTATTGATAGGAGCACCCAAGTTTACTGGAGTACCCCAATTTCCATCAGCATCTTTCACAGATTTGTAAATATCTGCACCGCCGTATCCATTTTCTCTATTAGAAGAAAAGTAAAGTGTCTTTTCATCTTTAGAAAGAGCAGGACAAGAGTTCCAAGCATTTACATCATTGATGGAGGTGATAGAAGTTGCTTCCATCCATTTGCCATCATCGCCGATTTTTGACATGAATATTTGTACGTCTTTTGCACCTCTTTTGCTACCGTCGTTACCACGAGAGAAAATAATTGTTTTGCCTTTGTCTGCAAAAACACAAGAAGCTTCGTGTGCATCTACGGAATTAATTTCGTCAGGAAGTCTTTTTGCTTGACCAGAAAAATTGTCAGCACCATCAAAAATGTACTCATATATATCTGTAAAACCAGTGTTGGTAGCAGCGTGCATTTTATCAGCACCTCTAGAAGAAGTAAAGTATAATTTATCGTTAAAATAATAAGGTGAGTATTCGGCTTCTTCTGTATTTAATTTATCAATATTGTAAACCTTATAATAAGATTTTTTAGCTACAATGTCATTGATTACTTTTAAGTTGGCCAGTTCTAGTTTGGCTTTGTTTATCAAGTCAAAGTTAGTACCAATGTTGATGTAGTTTTTAAATGCGCTGGTAGCGCCTTCGTAGTTGCCATTGACTTTCATGGCCATAGCATGGTAAAAATAAGCATCCTCCTCTGTAGTACCCCCGTCTATTGCACTTTTGTAGTACTTTTCCGATTCATGCAATCTATTCGATCTTCTGTAAGATTCTGCGATGTAGTAGTTACAGTCGTTAGCAGAACCGCCTTTTTTTAAGGCTGTTTGAAAGTTTTCTATGGCGAATTGGTATTCGGCTTCTTCAAAATCTTTCTTACCTTTATTAAGGTATTTTGTAGCCTTAGGCGCGCAGCTAAATACCATAAATGATAATGCAAGTATACTTCCGTAAATTAATTTATTCATTTTGCCAAACATTAAACTTGAGTAAGATGTAGTTATTTTGTTAAAGTCCTTGAAATTAAAGAATGCAATTTAAGAATTTTTGTAAAAAAAACAGGTTTTAGTCCCGAAATTTTAAAAATCAAAGAATGAATAGTACAATAAGTGAGTACTTAGAAAAACCTTGACAGCCAAGAATTGTCAGCTGGAATGAGCCATTCTGTTCTAAACTTCCCTAAATTGTCTATTAAATTATTAAAAATCAATGTTTTATTATTTATGTAACCCAACTCAAGAGCGGTTTTTATGTTCGATAGGGGGGTGAGGTATGGACTATTGTCATTATTTAAGTAGGCAATATTTGTTCTGTCAAAAAAGCGAATTCCAGTAAGAACCTCTAACTCTTTCATAAAATGCACCGATTTGTCGATAGAACACCCACTCGCTTCGTGTTGGTGTTCATCTACAGAAAAAACTATAAAAAAGGTATATAGGACAGTAAAATTAGCTTTCAATTTGCTTCCATGACTTTCCCATCCAAGTGTAAAATCGCTTGCCTTTTTATTTATCAAGACCACTTCCTCATCGGTCATCGGTCTATTAGCCTGATAAATCCATATTTTGGAGGTTTCTGGCATTTCTGGAAACAGAAATTTAATAGATTCTTGTATAAGCATTGATGTTATTTTTTTAGGAAACGAATTTAAGTATGCCTAAAGTTCCGACGAAGTTACTCTTATTATTAATTACATTATTTTGTAATCGATTTTTTTAGATTCCATTGTAAAATTAATTTTCAACGTTTAAGACTTAATTGCTTAATAATAAACGATTTTCATGTTTTTGTATTTTTGATCAAAATATATTGAACGCAAAATGCAGTTTTTTCGTATATTATTTCAATAAAATAGTAAATGGCATAGTTTTTATGCTTTACATTATGTAAATTGCATTAAGAATGAAAAAGATTTTATTAATAGTAGCTGTATTTTTTTTAGCTGTGTTTGCCTACAATGAGGCTAAAGCACAGTCAGATACTACTTTTTCAGTATCAACATCCGCAAATCCTTTTGAGGATCAAGTGGTCATCAATATTGTCCACGCTAATAAAACTGTGACTGGGCTTAGAATAGTTGATGCCATTGGGAGAGAGGTTTCTGCTGATGTCACGTCTAACGTTGTCGTCAGAGCTGGGGTTATTTCTTACACACTGGATTTTACGAACGTAAGACCTGGCGTTTATTTTTGTTCCATATATTCTGATAAGGGCATATTGGAAACCAAAAAGTTGTTTAGAGCAGCTCGTTAATAATCCACTACTTTACAATTTATAATTTTGTTAAGCGTTATTTGCTTGATTAATGATAAAATTTTCCATTTCAATGGAAAATTTTATTAGTTTTGTCCCATTCTGATATTTTTGAATAACTATGAACTATAACAAAATCAACAACATCGTCGGCTGGTCGGTGTTTTTAATTGCCACTACTGTATACATCCTTACACTCGAACCAACTGGAAGTTTCTGGGATTGTGGAGAGTTTATTTCTACCGCTTATAAATTGATGGTGCCGCACCCTCCGGGAGCGCCTTTGTTCTTGTTTTTAGGAAGGATCTTTTCCTTCTTTGCCATGGGTGATACTACAAAAGTAGCCTATTGGATAAATATGTGTTCTGCCCTATCAAGTAGTTTCACAATCCTATTCCTCTTCTGGACCATTACCATGTTGGCTAAAAAGCTAATTCTTGCAGGTGCAGAGGGGAAATATACATTCCCTCAACTCGTTGCCATTATGGGAAGCGGCGTGGTAGGTAGTCTTGCCTTTGCGTTCTCAGATTCGTTCTGGTTTTCCAGCGAAGAAGCGGAGGTATATGCGATGTCTTCTTTCTTCACAGCAATCGTATTTTGGGTGATCTTGAAATGGGAAACTAAAGTGGGGGAAGCAGGTGCCGATCGCTGGTTAATATTATTAGCGTACCTCGTTGGTCTATCTATAGGCGTCCACTTGTTGAACTTAGTGGCCTTGCCAGCAATTGCCTTTGTTTATTATTTTAAGAAATACGATCCAAATCCTATGGGTATGGCAATCACTTTTGTAGTGAGTGCTGTCATGATCGTAGTGGTGATGTCTGGTATTATTACTGGGCTTCCTACTATAGCCAGCAGTGTTGAAGTTTTTTTTGTCAATTCATTGGGGTTGCCTTTTGGTTCAGGAATTGTATTTTTTGTTTTAGCCTTGCTTAGCGGTCTTATTTTTGGTATTTATTATTCGGTAAAGGCTAAAAAAGTGTTGCTTAATATCTCATTATTAGCAGTGGCTTTTATTCTGATCGGTTATTCTTCTTATGCAGTTATTGTTATTCGTTCTCAGTTTCAACCTACCATTGACATGAACGATCCCGAAAATATAATGACCTTCACTTCTTACCTAAAACGTGAGCAATACGGCGATCGCCCATTGTTGAAAGGACCTGTTTATACTGCCGCTAAAGCAGAATATGGCAAAGATCTTCAAGTAAAAGAAGAAGCTCCTTTGTATAGAAAAACAGAAAAAGAGTATATTATTTACGACCATAAAAAAAGTTACGAATACGATAAAAAATATACCATGCTTTTCCCTCGTATGTACAGCACTCAACCGCAGCATATTGAAGAGTACAAGAGAATTATGAATATCAAAACCGATCGTAAACCTACTTTCGGAGAGAATATTGGATATCTATTCAAGCATCAGATTGGCTATTTCTGGGGGCGTTATTTCCTATGGAATTTCGTAGGCAGAGCGGGCAGCGATTATGGTTCTGGCGCACTTACGCCAAGCGATTGGTCTGGCAAAGGACTTCCTTCACAAATGTTGAAGGACAAGGCAAGAAACAATTACTTTATGCTCCCATTGTTTTTAGGTTTGCTAGGATTGATTTTTCATTTTACGAAAGATGTGAAGAACGCTTCAATCGTTTTAATGTTCTTCTTCTTCACTGGTATTGCCATCGTCATTTACCTAAATCAGCCGCCAATAGAGCCTCGTGAAAGGGATTATACACACGTAGGTTCATTTTATGCCTTTTCAATATGGATTGGATTGGGTGTATTGTTTGTATACGATATATTAAACAAAGCGATAAAATCAGTAGCGGCTCCCGCACTTGCTACGTTAATTTGTCTTGCTGTTCCAGGTATTATGATTGCCGAAGGTTGGGACGATCACGACCGTTCAAAAAGATACCATTCAGTAGATTCTGCCATTAATCTTTTGAACTCTTGTCAGCCCAACGCAGTATTGTTTACCGGAGGCGACAACGATACATACCCATTGTGGTATGCGCAAGAGGTAGAAGGCATTCGTACCGATGTGCGGGTATGTAATTTGAGCCTTTTAAATACAGATTGGTATATCAACCAAATGAAACGCAAGGCTTATCTTTCTGCACCACTTCCTATTACATTGAAAGAAGAAAATTATGTATCAGGTACCAACGATATGCTTTATTATGTAGACGAGCCAAGGTTTGCAGCGGGTATTAGTCTTCAAAAATATATTAAGTTGGTGAATGAGAAAAGCAGAGTGGTTACTCAAGTTAGCGGTGGTGGTGAAACGTACAGCGTTTATCCTTCTAAAACATTCGTACTTCCAATAGACAAAGAAAAAATTCTGAAATTAGGAATTGTTGATACTTCTATGTCCGACTTGATCGTCGATAAATTATCTTGGAATATCGGGGCAAATAATATGGATAAAAAATCGCTTATCATCTTAGACATGATTGCTAATAACAATTGGGAGCGACCGATTTATTTCTCTACTACATTATCGGGTGAAGACTATTTGAATTTGCGAGAATACATGCAACTCGAAGGTCTTGCGTATAGACTACTTCCTGTGAAAATTCCAGGTTCTAAATACGGATGGATAAACTCTTCTATTATGTATGAAAATATGATGAAGAAGTTCGCTTTCCGCAATTTGGACGATTCTACTATTTTCTACGATGAAAATTACCTGAGATTTCCAGCGAATGCCCGAAATCAATACCATGCTTTAGCAGGTCAATTGATAGAAGAAGGTAAAATGGACAAAGCGAAAGAAGTTTTGAATTATAGTTTAACGATGATTCCAGACAAAGCAATTCCTTATGATTACTATATGCCTTCTTACATTTCGTTATTATACAAATTAGGAGAAGATAAAAAAGCCGAAGACATTGTAACGAAGATGTCTGCAAGAGCATTGGAAATGTTGGCATACATGGATAAAAATAAGATGGGTGCAAGTTCTAGAGACTATCAAATGTCATTGGCTTACTTAGATCAAATTGTCAACTCGTTGAAAGAAGCAGGAAAGACGGAAGAAGCTAGTAAGTATTATGAAAAACTGCTCTTCTATTATAACAAAGGGCGATAGTTAAAAAAATACCTATAAAAAGACCGCAATCAAATTGCGGTCTTTTTATTTTAATAGAAAAACAAAAGCCAAATAGTAACGGATAGGCAGAAGATTTTAATAATAAGAATGGAAAATAACAGTGACTTTGTATTTGGTATCCGTCCGGTAATAGAGGCGATTAGATCTGGTAAAGAGATTGAGCGTATTTTGATGCAAAAGGAAGTAGGTGGAAGTGTAGTAACGGAGCTCGTGCAGTTGGCAAACAGACACAATATTCCCATTGTGAAAGTGCCGATGGAAAAGTTAAATCGCATCACCCGAAAAGTACACCAAGGGGTGATTTGTTTTATGTCTTCCGTAATCTATGCGTCGCTGGATAACATCGTTTCAGAAGTTTACCGAAAAGGCGAAACCCCTTTTATTCTTGTTTTGGATAGAGTGACAGATGTACGAAATTTTGGCGCGATAGCTCGTTCGGCAGAGTGTATGGGCGTTCAGGCAATTGTTATCCCAAGCCGTGGTAGCGCGCAGATCAACAGCGATGCGGTGAAAACTTCTGCGGGTGCTTTAAATTATATTCCAGTATGCAGAGAAGATAATTTAAAAACGACTTTAAAATACCTCAAAGAAAACGGGCTGAAAATTATAGCTTGTTCTGAAAAAGGAGGAAAAAATATAGACTCTGCAGATTGTACCGGTCCTATGGCATTGGTTATGGGTTCTGAGGAAGACGGCATTTCTTCAGAATATCTAAAGTTGTCCGATGAAATGCTTAAGATTCCCATTACAGGGAAAATCCAATCGTTGAATGTCTCTGTAGCCGCAGGCATTATGATGTATGAGGTAGTAAGGCAACGAGGAAAGAATAACTAGTAAACAGAAACAGAACATAAATGTTATGCGCCACATGTGGCATAACATTTATGTTCTGTTTCTGTTATTCAAAGTAAAACCCTATTGTAAACACCGCATTAATAAAGGAATTTTGGGAAATTGCTGTTGGAGTTGGGAAATTATCAAGTGTATAGGGTTGATAGGTTGATTGATATCGAGTGTTTATTAACCCAAAATCAAAATATGTATTCCCCAATTTAACACCTGCCCCTGCACTTATTTGCTCTATATTTCTGTTTACGCCATCACTGTATTTATAAGGGTTTGGCAAATAGGCTAATCCAGCTCTTAATCTAAAGATGTCTAACCTTAGTTCTCCCCCTAATCTTAAATTTACTACATTGGAATAACTGTTACTAATGATTTTATTGTAAGATTGGAGGAAAGCATTATCTGAATTATTTTTGCTTGAGAAGTTTGACAATTGGTAGGGTACGTATTCAATATCGCCACTCACAAAACCACTTTTACCTGCAAAAATTGACATCCCTGCAGCTAATTTAAGAGGAGTAGTATAATTAAATTTAAAATATCCAGGAACAGTACTTTGATAAAGAGAAGTACCACTAGGAGCGTTACTAGTATTAGTAGAAGGATAAATCGCAGCCAAATCACTGCTGTATTGTTGATTCATCCAGTAATAGGTAGGGGTAGTAATGGTAGATCCAAATTTTATTACATCCGAAAGTTTATATATATATCCTAATTTCAAGTTTACACCCGTTCCTTTTATTTTATTGTAATCGTCAAAAGTGAATGTGCTGAAGGCTTTTGCGGAGTTGTCAGTAGTTTCCGTATAATTAAGAGCTTCTTTGAAATTGATAGAGGTGATTCCTAGCCCACCTCCAATATATAATTTATCTTTGTAATTGGCGCCGTAAGCAATATTCCATTGATATTGAGCTCCTGTAGTCGTGTATGTAGCATTTTTTGTGAGAGATTCGGTAGAAAGGTAATTCGTATAGGTGTTTCCTCCCTTAATTTTAGGATTAATAAGGTAAGTCCAATAAGCTAAGCCTGCAAGTGATGTAATTCCCGTACCAGTATTACTCGTAGGGTCTTGATTTATTAAGGTGCTTTCAGGAGTATTATTTGCCAATTGTACAAAATAATCGGCCATACTACTATGGGAATCTACCCCCGAGAAACTTATTCTATTGTTAAAATTGTTTGTTCTGTTCATGGTAACACTAAATGTACCTCCACGCCAATCCGATTTATCTAAATCATCTTTTACTCCACAAAAAGCGACACCTAAGTTAGAAAGACTGAAAGAGCCCTTACTGTCGCGTTGTGACCCTCCTAAAAAAGAAGTATTTGAACCAGAAAAGCCAATGTTAGGACTGAAAGAAAATTCTGACTTTCTATACATTCCAAGACCAGCAGGGTTTACTCCAGCAGCTCCTAAGTCAGCACCGAGAGAAGTGGCCGCTCCTCCGATAGCGAGGTACCGAGCCGTTCCCCCAGAGAATGCTTGTCTGCCAAAGAGTGCTGCGTAACCATCGTATTGTGCGCTTACTGAGTCGACCATAAATAATGTAACTATGGAAGCGCTAAAAAATAATTTTTTCATTAGAATTTAGTATAATTATTTTAGTTGTTATTTTGTTTTTAAATCAATTTCCAAAACTAATTGTAGACGGTATCAAGTCGTCTATGAAAACAAAGACGGAAATTTTGTGATTATCTTGTTCTAGGACGTTCACCGCCTCCACCTCCGCCACTGTTTCCTCCTCCTCCTCCTCCTCCGTAAGACCTTCCACCTCCTCCTCCACTATTTCCTCCACCACTGTTTCCGCCACCGCCGCTGTTTCCACCACCACCCCAACTGCCACCACCTCCATTATTGCCACCGCCACTGTAGGATCTTTGGCCACCACCGCCGGTATTGGAGTAGCTAGGGTTTGCATCTCTTGTTCTTGGAGTGGTGTTATTTTGATAGGAATTGCCGTTATTATTGTTTTGTTGTGGTTGGGTGTTAGTGTTTCCGTTATTTCCACCACCACCATTATTAGTATTGTTATTTGGTCTTGAATAAGGGTTATTATTAGTATTATTGGTATTCCCTCCGTTGTTGCTGTAAGCACTACCTCTTTGAGTACCAGTATTCACATACTGCGAATTTCCAGTGTAGTTTAAGTTTTGATTGCCATTACCATTAGAACTCATAGTGCCTGTGGTGTTTGCACCAGTAGTGCGTGGTCCATAATGTACGCCGCTCGATCCTCCGCCCCCAATGCTATTGCTATATCCTAAACCGCCATAATTACTGTATCCTGAGTTTCCATAAAGACTACTGTTATAGCCACTGCCGTAGTAGCCGCTTCCGTAATACCCTCCCCCATAATTGTTATACCCATAAGAAGGACTGTAATAGCTGTTGTATCCCCAGCCATTATAAGGGCTATAACCCCAACCCCAATTTGTGGAATAAGGAGTGTACATAGAGTTATACCCATAATAGTTGTTCCAACCCCAACCCGTTGAATAGCCAAAATTTACGTTTAATCCTGAGCCGTAACCGCCGTAGTTCCCTAAATTATATCCATTACCATATCCACTTCCATAACCGCTACCGTAATAATATGGGCTGCTCCAAGAATTCATATTTGTTCCATAACCACTGCTGTTGTAGTTGCTATAGTTATTATAATTACTTCCACTGTTAGAGTAATTATTGGAGTTGTATCCGCTGTTGTTATTATAACCATTACTATTATTGTACTGGTTACTTGTATAATCGTAAGTGCCAGTTGTAGTTGTAGTCGTAGAATTGCCGTTATTTTGCTGAGTAGCTTGAGTATTCAAACGGGCTATTTCGGCCTGCTGTTTTGCAATGATTTGTTGCTGCTTGTCTTTGGATGAAAAATACATGTCGTCCGTTTCGGAAGTCTGAGTAGTTTTGCTTGAAGCACATCCAAAAAGGACGAGCGTGAAACAAGCAATAATTGAGATGTTAGCTAAATTTTTCATAGTCTAATAATTTAACGCCCTTAGTACTTATTTAGTACTAAGGCAAATTTGCAAATGAATAGTATAGGCCTAGTTTCGGTTAAATATTTTTTATTTCCCTATACTATGTTTTATCAGTTCGATTATCTTTGCAAACTCTTTAGAACAAAGTTACAAAAGATATACCAACTTTACTCTTAAATACGAATTTTGGAGATAAACGGTCGTCTTAAACGATTGTCTTCAGAAACGAAACAGAATATAGCCTTAAAAACAGAAAAAAACGATATACACAATGAACAAAAGTCTTCCAAAACGAAGTGAAAATTATTCCGAATGGTACAATGAACTGGTGAAGAGAGCCGATCTGGCAGAAAACTCTGGAGTAAAAGGGTGCATGGTTATAAAACCTTATGGTTATGCTATTTGGGAAAAGATGCAAGCCGTTTTGGATAAAAAATTCAAAGAAACGGGTCATAGCAACGCTTATTTCCCTCTATTTGTACCAAAAAGTTTGTTTGAAGCGGAAGAAAAAAACGCAGAAGGGTTTGCCAAAGAATGTGCCATCGTAACCCATTACCGACTTAAAAATGATCCCGATAAAAAAGGTAAATTAATTGTAGATCCAGATGCAAAACTGGAAGAAGAATTGATCGTTCGCCCAACCAGTGAGGCCATTATTTGGAATACCTACAGAGGCTGGGTACAATCGCACCGTGACTTGCCCTTGCTTATCAACCAGTGGGCAAATGTGGTACGTTGGGAAATGAAAACCCGCTTGTTTTTACGTACAGCAGAATTCTTATGGCAAGAAGGACATACAGCTCATGCCACAGAAGATGAAGCCGTAGACGAAGTGAAAAAAATGCTGGAAGTGTATGCAGATTTTGCAGAAAATTTCATGGCGCTCCCTGTTATAAAAGGTGTTAAATCTGCCAACGAGCGTTTTGCTGGTGCAGTAGATACGTATTGTATAGAGGCGCTAATGCAAGATGGAAAGGCTTTACAGGCGGGAACTTCTCATTTCTTAGGACAAAATTTTGCGAAAGCATTTGAAGTTAAATTTTCCGATAAGAACAATAAATTAGAATACGTTTGGGGTACTTCGTGGGGCGTGAGTACGCGTCTTATGGGCGCACTCATCATGGCTCACTCCGACGACGAAGGCTTGGTTCTACCTCCAATGTTGGCGCCAATACAAGTGGTTATTGTTCCGATCTTCAAAGGCGAAGAGCAGTTGGAAGCGATTTCTCAAGTAGCAACCAAAATAAAAAAAGCGTTAGAAGCAAAAGGGATTTCCGTAAAATTTGACCACAGCGACAAATATTCTCCAGGCTTTAAGTTCGCAGAATATGAATTGAAAGGGGTGCCATTGCGTATTGCTATTGGTCCGCGAGATCTTGAAAAAGGGACAGTAGAATTGGCAAGAAGAGATATCAAAACCAAAGAAACGGTAAGCGTAGAAAGTATTGAAGACAAAATAGAAGATCTGCTGAAAGAAATTCAGGATTCTATTTATAAAAAAGCACTTGACTTTAAAGTTACAAATACCACAAAAGTGAATTCATACGAAGAGTTCAAAAAAGTATTGGTAGAGAAAGCAGGATTTGTAATGGCACATTGGGACGGCACCAGCGAGACGGAAGAAAAAATAAAAGAAGAAACGAAAGCTACCATTCGTTGTATCCCATTGGATTTTGTCGAGGAGGCTGGTGTTTGTGTTTATAGTGGGAAACCTTCCAAAGGGAGAGTGGTGTTTGCGGTGGCTTATTAGTAAGTATTTCTGTATAATAGACACTGACAAAATGTTTGCGTTAACAGGGGGTGTTGTCATTCAGAAGGAAACTATTTATTAATAAACCTTGAGGTTAGCGCTCTTGCCGTTGTTTGAGTTTCCAATAAAAAAATGTTTAAATAAATCAAAAACTCAACCCTATGAAAAAGCTATTCGTTACTTTATTATTTATGGCTTCTACTTTGCTGCTATCTGCATAGAGCAGTGACACGACAAAGACTTCTCAATATGAGTATGCATTTATATATATAGATCAGACGGATTTGAAATTTGATTTTAAGCTTCATTACGAAAATAATGGAGCAGGTAGTAAGGATAGTATTTTTGTACTTTCAAAGAATATACATACGAAAGGATATAATTCCGATGAATAGTTTGATATGCTCGCTAAAGCTTTTCACCACTTGGAGCGTAGGGGGTATGACCAGATCGGTTCTAATAGAGCTGTAACTCATGGAGACTATGGAACGCAAACGCCTTACTTTATTTTCCGAAGAATAAAAAAATAACTTATTAAATCGGCTATACTATTTTAGCTGTTGTTTGTATAGATTTCTTTTGCCTACACAGAGGGTCTCTCACAACACAATGTTAGATTTACTAAAATTATTGAGAGAATAATTTATATTTAGCCCACAGATAGTCAGAGGGCTATGTGATCGCAGAAAATTAATTTATTTTTAAATAAAAATAGTAAATTCGAAGCTTATCTCCATCAGCGTTTTATTATGATCAATAATTTTTGTTTGTTATCTTTAAGGCATACTTCTGCATGCAAACTGTTAATGGCACTACTTTTTATTATGCTTGTATTTTTCGTGCCAGCTAAGGGGCAAAAAATAAAAGATTCTTCCGCAACCCCTTTCAAAAAGAATATCGTTGGATTTTTAATAGGCACAAATATATCTACAATTCGAGATTGGAATCCCAGTCCTAGCTATAATACTGCAAATATGTTGGGGCCTTCATTCAAATTTGCTTTTATATACCAAAGAAATATACTTCCTCAGTTGAGCATTCGCAGTGGTCTTGGGTATGTTCGAAAAGGAGCTACCTATCAATATTTCACAGGATATAACGATCAGGTAGTTGATGTAAAAGTGGTATTGAATTATGTAGAAGCGCCTGTTCTGGTTGTCTTACAAAGCACAAACGAACGCGACTATGTATTAAAGCCTTATCTTTGTGTGGGAATGGCTTACGCTTTGGCTATGGGATCTTCTATGGGGAAAGGCGACATCGTAATAAACAATCCTGTTGTATTCAATAAAGATATTAATAATGACATATACAATAGGATTGAAAATTCCATTATGGTGGGTACTGGATTAAAATTCAGAGGAGAGCATAGTGATTTTTTTATTGAAATTATGTATAGTTGTGGTACGACTGACGTTTTTCGTTATACTTCACGTAATAGCGTAGTTTCACTTCAAGCAGGATTTTTATTTGGAAAATAATATGCACAAAATCAGCCTTTCATTTATACTAACATCATTGTATTTTCTACCATCCTTTGGACAGGAAGTCCCTTTAAATAGATTTACGATGTTTAATCTAAAAGTTGTCAATGCCGCGTTTACTGCAAAAGACGGAGGACAAAGCTTTATGCTTACAGGAGAAGGCTCGAAATATGCAGGGTTTTCATCGGCAAGTAGTTCGGTTTCTTATGAAATTTTTTTAAAAAAAATCAACAGTGGAATCGGGGTTCAATTTGATACAGATAACGCTGTTGATGCAAGAAATCTTAATTTGTTTTATCGCTATGGAATAAAATTATCAGAGAAGAGTCGTTTATCCATTGGTACTGATTTAAAAGTTAGTTTCATGGATTTGCATCTCACGGACTCTAATGGAAATATTGTTCGATCTTCGGCAAAACCTGATATAGATTTAGGGATTGCCTATCAGTATAAAATTTTTTATGTGGGATTTTCCGTAAACCATATCAACCAGCCAACGTTTACGAGTGTTTATAGTTATGGAGATGTTTTTCCTATTTCATATAGTCGGTTGTTTAATATGACAATAGGAAATAAATTTATTGTAACAAAATGGATGACATTAGAACCTATGCTTTTAATAAGAGGAACAAGTGGTAATGGTTCATTCAATGAGAAAATATTAAATACGCAAGTCGTTTTTGTGAAGAAAATAATAATTGGAGGAGGATATTCTAATAAAAAATATAATTTCAGCAATTCTAGTGCAACAAAATCGTATTATGGAAATATAGGACTAGTTCTGTTTAAAAGACTAGAACTAATTTCCCTTCTATATTCAGGTCCCAGATATAATAATTTATTTAACTATGAATTTGTAGTAAGAATAAAAGTGTAGATGATTCTCCGACCGTTACGACATTTGTTTTTCCAAACGCTTGGTATTAGACTGAACTTCTCACAAATATTCCTTCACCTTGCTGTGTCAAGGGACACAGCAAGCGTTATCTATGAAACACAGCTGCAAAGAGTTTTTCTTCAAGAATATGCTATTGCGTATTATAAATTACTTCTCCATCATCAACTTCACCTCATTAAGCTTCAGCAAAGCTTCCACAGGAGAAATGGTATTAATATCCAACGACTTTAAAAACTCTTTTACCTTTGCCGCATTTGGATCACTTGCTTCAAAAATACTGAGCTGAAATTTATCGGTTGCTTTGGGCATTTCTTTCGTTTTTCCATTGCCCGATTGTACTTTTTCTTTTTCTAAATGATGCATTATTTCATTTGCTCGAAGCACTACCTGGTTGGGCATGCCTGACATTTGCGCCACGTGAATCCCGAAACTGTGTTCGCTGCCACCTTCTTTTAGTTTGCGCATGAACAAAACTTTATTGCCCACTTCTTTCACAGATACATTGAAATTTTTCACCCTGTCGAGATCGGCAGACAGTTGATTCAGCTCGTGGTAGTGTGTCGCAAAAAGAGTTTTAGCTTTATTCTTTGGATGGTTGTGCAAGTATTCTACAATTGCCCAGGCAATAGAAATGCCGTCGTAGGTGCTGGTGCCGCGGCCTATTTCATCCATCAGGACAAGGCTTCGCTCACTTAAATTATTTAAAATACTGGCGGTTTCTGTCATCTCGACCATAAATGTAGATTCGCCTTTCGAAAGATTATCCGAAGCGCCTACACGTGTAAATACTTTGTCGACGATTCCTAGCTCGGCACTGGTAGCGGGAACGTAAGAACCAATTTGCGCCATCAATACGATAAGCGCTGTTTGACGAAGCAGCGCAGATTTACCTGCCATATTTGGTCCGGTAATGATGATGATCTGTTGTGTTTCGTTGTCTAAGAAAATGTCGTTTGGCACGTATGGCTCTCCCACCGGAAGTTGTTGCTCAATAACGGGATGGCGCCCTTCTTTAATATTTAAAACAGTAGTTTCGTTTACAATGGGTTTGCAATAATCGTTTTCAAGAGCAGTAAGTGCAAAAGATACTAGGCAATCTACTGTAGCGATAGCACGAGCATTTTGTTGAATTTGTGTCACATACTCTTCCGCAGCACTTATTAAATCAATAAAAAGTTTTTGTTCGATGACATTGATGCGATCTTCTGCTCCGAGAATTTTTTCTTCGTATACTTTCAATTCTTCCGTGATGTAACGCTCGGCATTGCTAAGCGTTTGTTTTCGGATCCAGTCTTTTGGTACTTTGTCTTTATGCGTATTTGTTACTTCGAGAAAATACCCAAATACTTTGTTATAAGAAATCTTCAGCGAACCAATTCCTGTGCGCTCTACTTCTCTTTGTTGAATTTGTAATAAATAATCTTTTCCTGAATACGCTATTTTTCGCAATTCATCCAATTCTTCGTTCACGCCATCTTTTATCAGGCCGCCCTGGTTCATCATAAATGGAGGATCTTGTTTGAGCTCTTTTGAGATTTTCTCTAGCAGAAATTCGCAAAGATTGATTTGGTCTGATAGTTTTTGAAGAGAAGAAATTCCGACAGAAGAAAGCAGCTCTTTGATCGGTTTCATATACTCCAATGCGCGACGAAGCTGTTGCAATTCTCTCGGATTAATACGTCGTACCGCCACTTTAGAAATAATTCTTTCTAAATCTCCAATATGTTTTAAGCTGCTTACAAGTGTATCGGCCAGCGTTCGATTTTTTACAAAACTTTCTACAATAGTAAGACGTTCTTGAATGGGCGTAAGTTCTTTTAGCGGAAGCACCATCCACTTTCGCAACAAACGGCTGCCCATCGGCGTTTGCGTTTGATCGAGAATATGAATGAGAGGCACTCCTTCTGGATGTTGTGAAAAAATCAACTCTAAATTTCGTACGGTAAACTTATCTAGCCAGACGTATTTTTCTTCTTCTATTCTGGAAAGACTTGCAATGTGTTTTATGTCTTTATGCTCGGTTTCATTCAGGTAATGAAAAATTGTGCCAGCAGAGATAATGCCTTCGGCTAATTCTTCCACACCAAAACCCTTTAGCGAATTGGTGCCGAAATGTGTGGTAAGTTTTTCGTATGCATAATCGTATGCAAACACCCATTCGTCCAAATAATAAGTATTGAATTTATCGCCAAAATGTTGGTTGAAATCGTTTTTTTTATTTTTACTGACCAGTACTTCAGAAGGCTGAAAGCTTTGTAGTAATTTATCTGCATAATCAATACTTCCCTGAGAGGTCATAAACTCACCAGTGGAAATATCGAGAAACGAAACGCCAACTATTTCTCTGGAAATGTGTACAGCAGCTAAGTAGTTATTTTGTTTTACGTCAAGTACATTGTCGTTGAAAGAAACTCCAGGAGTTACTAATTCTGTTACGCCACGTTTCACAATTCCCTTTACCATTTTCGGATCTTCCAATTGATCGCAGATGGCTACACGTTGTCCAGCACGAACAAGTTTAGGAAGATAATTGTCTAAAGAATGATGAGGGAAACCTGCCAACGCTATTTCAGAAGAAGATCCTGCGCCACGTTTGGTAAGTGTAATTCCTAATATTTTACTGGCGGTAACAGCGTCCGCACCGAAGGTTTCATAAAAATCACCCACGCGAAAAAGCAATAAAGCCCCAGGATGTTTCACCTTGATAGCATTGTATTGTTTCATAAGTGGAGTTTCGATGGTGGTTGTGCTCAATTTTTGTTAGATTTTAAGTATTAGAAATATTGGATTCTTCATTCCAACACGAATTTAATCTATCCTTTAGAGTTTTGTAGGCAATGGGGACAGGTTGTGGAAAAGTTTCGATTTAGTATGTCTATTAAATTCAAAATGCTAAGGGAGTACTATTTTTATTATCTAACCTCTAAAATCTTTCAAATTTGCATTTTCCATCAAATATATTTAACTATACTTTGAATTTAAATACCTTACAATCCCTTGGCAAGTTCATTAAAAAATCTTAGCGATTACTCAGAAAAAAACATCACCGATATCAGTACTAAAAAATTTGCTATAGTACTGGCAGAGTGGAACAGTGAAGTGACGGAGGCTCTGTATGCTGGAGCGCTTGATACGCTTTTTAAAAATGGAGCGAAGAAAGAAAATATTTATAGAAAGACGGTTCCTGGTAGTTTTGAACTTACACTTGCTGCACAGTGGATGGCTCA
>JAYTHK010000390.1:0-2458 GCA_043732665.1 Cytophagales bacterium
CTCCTTAAATTCTATTTTCAACAGCATTATAAGTGGTTTTATGTTAGCACTACCTTTAACTCTAAATGCAATTAGAGAATATAATACCTAATCCTATTACATTTTTATCGGTGGTGATGAATTGTGAAAAAGCTAAAGTAGTTGGGTCATTATTCTTTAATAAGAATTTTAAGTCCTTTAACGTATTGCATAGTGGGTAGGGTTTGGACGTATTTACCCGATAAGTTGTTGTATGTATGCGTATGCTTGTCTTTGTATCCGTAAAGGCACAACTGGTGGATAAGGTTTTTATTTTTCTCTGCTTCACGTTTCCTCCTCTCTTTATTTTTGAAATTATTTCCTTTTTCTACCGTCTTATTTTTTTAATAACTTTCGATAGTTTTACTAAACTTTTCTACTGCGTGCCAACCTATGTAAATTTGCAAACATGCTTGTGCGCATTTCAACACATTTGTTAAAACTGTGTGCAAAATTCATTACAATTGTTTACTTTTTTTTTCTTGTTTCAGTTTGTGTGTATGCAAGCTGAGCAAAATTTCAAACTTGGAGTTTCGCTTTTTCCCAAATGGTTTCACTTATTTCCAGATAGTTTCAATTTGTCTCACTTATTCCCAATTTCTCTGTCGTTACGAAAGTAAGCTGGGCAAAATTTCAAACTTGGCTATCCTGATTTCCCACCATATCCCCTGATTTATCTTCATTTGCCGACAATGGCACTGATCTGCCCAAAGTTCCCTTGATTTGTGTCTTGAATTAGTTTTACCTGCTTTGAAAAAATAGCTTGTTAGGTAGAGACGTTAATTAAAAAATACCCCTGCTAAGAAATATCTAAGCAGGGGTTTACTCTGTCAGTTAAATAGCTTCGTTGAGAGTAGCAACCTCTTCCAGATTGGGAATCCTGTCAACAGCTTCCTGTTTGACTTTAGTGATTACCTTTGCATAGCGTTGAGTGATGTTGACATTAGAATGTCCAAGAATTTTTGAAACAATATAAATATCGGTTCCCAAAGTAAGAAGAATGGTAGCATGGGTATGACGGGCAACATGCCATGTAACATATTTGTCTATCCCTGCATCATTTGCCCACGACTGAAAGTATCGATTGTAACAACTGGGATGTTTGGGAAGTTTCCAGAAAATGCGGTCATTGCCTTCCCGCAAGGGTTGTCTTTCTATAAGCTCCAAAGCCTGTTTGTTGAGTGGCAGGTAATGGAATTCACGACTGCTTTTCTTCTGGCGGTATCCCAACACTCCCTCTATGATTTCAGAATGTTTTCGTGCTGCCAGATCACTTATCCTTAATCCTGTCAGACAGGCAAAAAGAAAAGCTTCACCAATTTGTTTGTTAGAATGAGGAAAGGGAGTTGCTTTTAGTTTTTTCAGTTCTTCGAGTGTCAGAAAATCCCGTTTGGTTTCATCACTTGTCGGTTTGTCTTTACCGGAAAGGTATACCTTTGGATTAACAGTAATAATCTTTTCCCTGACTGCTATTTGTAGTCCTGCAATAAGGCTGTAATAGTTGGTCTGGATCGTATTTTCTTTACAACCTCGTTTACGCATGAAGTTAAAGAATCCTTTTATTTTAAATTCATCAAATTCCTGTAAAGGAAAATGATCGCCTACATATTCTTCTAATCGTTTGGCAAGTTGACAGTAGGCATTTCCTTTTTTTTTCTCAGAGGCGATATTGTTGAAATAGTCGTGCATGAAAATTTTCTTACCGGATTTACCAAATCCAAAACGGTTGTTGGCAAGGTCTACTTCTTTTTCCAGTTTAATCCTTTCTAGGCTTTTCATTTTGTCCTTGTCTTCAGGTTTTACTTTCGGATAGATTGGTTTTCCCGAAGCGTCTTTTTTGGTCTTTCCCTGACGGTCTTTAAGAGGCTGTGAATAGTCTTCAGTAACGATAATATCGGGATAGAAATATTCCCTTTGTCCCTTGCTATATATGTCAATATAACTACTGTATAATCCCTGTGAGGTTTTGCGAAATCGGATATTTATGCTCATCTTTGTTTTCCCTTTTTAAGTAATTTGACTGATACATTTTGATTTGGTTGCGCAACAAATCCGTAACAAATGTATCGTAAAAAATATACTTCCATCGGAAAGCAATGGCACTACAAAGGGTGCTATAATTATATAAAAATCAGTATATTACAGCGTATTTTGAACGTTATTAACAACGCAGTAGATTAGACTTTAGATTTTAGAAAATACTATTTAAGGTCTAATATCTAAAAAATGAAAGCTCCCAAACTAACGCTAGTAGGTGCCGGACCTGGTGATCCTGATTTAATAAGTGTGAAAGGTGTAAAAGCCCTCTCCTCTGCTGATGTGGTGTTGTACGATGCTTTAGCACATCCTGATTTATTGAATTACGTTCCTGAAAAGGCAATAAAGATTTTTGTAGGAAAAAGAAAAGGTGTTTGTCAATTTAAACAAGACGACATCAACG
>JAYTHK010000391.1:0-8272 GCA_043732665.1 Cytophagales bacterium
TACCTTTGTATCTTTCCATTGTATCTCTTATTTTGATACAATCTTAAACATACACAACGCAGTATATCTGCATTGGCGAATAAAATATCTAATCCTTTATTATAATGCTGGAGCATTCGAGTATATAAGTCATTCGTAACACCAGTGTACAAAACCGTCTTCCTTGGATTTGTGGTGATATAAACAAAATAATTATCTCCTAACATAAAAAATAGCTTTTACTAAATCTCAAATCTCCCTCTCCTTTACCAAATAGGTTCCTACTGAATGACATAACTTTCGTCCTACTTGGGATTAAACCCTAATACAGCAAACAATTAAACATTAAAGCAACGTGAATATTTACAAGATCTACGCTCCCTTACTGAAGAGTTTCCTCCTGAATGACTTTGGTAAGCAAAAAAACTACCGCACCATTTTATACTGCATCGCATACAAATTTGCATACAAGCCGTCCAGTTCAAGCAAGAATTCATGCGTACCAGATTCTTTAATTTCTCCTTTGTCGAGCACTAAAATAGTATCTGCTTTTTGAATCGTAGAAAGTCTATGTGCAATAACAATTGACGTTCTTCCAAACATCAATTTCTTAATTGCTTCCTGTATAAGTTCCTCTGTTTCGCTGTCTATTGATGCTGTGGCTTCGTCAAGCACTATGATGCGTGGATTGTAAACGAGTGTGCGTACAAAAGAAATTAACTGACGTTGTCCTACAGAAAGTGTGCTTCCTCTCTCCATAACATTGTAATCCAAACCACCTGGCAACTTCTCAATAAATTTTCCAGCGCCTACCAAGTCTATCGCATTCAAAATTGTTTCTTCACTGATGGCAGGGTTATTCAAGGTGATATTATTCCGTATGGTATCTGAAAATAAAAACACATCTTGCATCACCACTCCAATTTTACCTCTTAAATAGTCAACATCATACTGCTGGATATTTTCACCATCGATGTAAATAGCCCCTTTATTTATTTCATAAAACCGGCTCAATAAATTTATCACGGATGATTTTCCCGCTCCTGTAGCACCCACTAGCGCAATGGTTTTTCCACTTTGCGCTTCAAAATTTATATTTTTCAGTACGTATTCTTCTTTGTCGTAGGAAAACCAAACGTTTTCAAATTTTACATCACCTCTGATTGTGTCTGGCATTTCTGTTCCCGAAAGAGCTACATCTTCTTCGTTGTCAAGAATACGAAAGATACGGTCACTACTTACAATACTCATCTGAATGGTATTGAACCGATCTGCAACCATGCGAATAGGTCGGAAAAACATCGTAATAAACATTATAAAAGAAGTAAGTGTGCCCACTGTCGTTAGATCTTTCAATACCGATTGCGCGCCATACCACACCAATAAAGCGATACTCAGAGAAGAAATAAATTCCGACACAGGAAAATAAATAGAATAGTACAGAACAGATTTTAAATTGGCATTGCGGTGTTCTTTGTTGATCTTTTCAAATTTGTCGTACTCCCTTTTTTCACTGTTAAAAATCTGTACAATATTCATCCCTGTAATATGCTCTTGTACGAAAGAGTTGAGATTTGCTACAGCAGTACGCACCTCATTAAAGGATCCTTTTACTTTTTCTTTGAAAACATACGTACTTAATAACAGTAATGGCAAAGCCCCTAAAGAATACAGCGTCAGTACCCAATTCTCATAAAACATAATAACTAAAATAACCAATATCAAAAGCAAGTCACTTACAATACCAGCCAACCCTTCACTAAATATATTGGAAAGGCTTTCAATATCAGAAACATTTCTGGTGACTAATCTTCCGATAGGTGTCTGATCGAAAAACCTCAAACGAAACGTCATCAAATGTCGGTACAGCTCCATACGAATATCTTTGATAACCGTTTGTCCAAGCCAACCAGCCATGTAAGTGTTAAAATAATTTACAATTCCATGAACGATTAAAAGGCAAAACAGAAGCAAGGCCATATTCGTAAGCCCTGGCAAATCTCCTTTTTCAATATAATTATCAATAGTATCCTTTATTACTAAAGGTTTTGCGATAGATAATGCAGCAGATAAAATAGTAAGGAGCGTAAGTATATAAAATCGGCTACGGTATGGTTTCGCATACACCATGAGTCGCTTAATGACTTTTATATCAAATACATTTCCACTTACTTTAGACTCCTTTTCCATTACACTAATTTAATATCTTTTCTATTTATTAATTGGCAACAACTGATTTCAAGGTGTCCGCTTGTTCGCTCGGTTCTCTGTCTACAAAATAGGTAATAAGATAAAATATTATAAAGAGGCATACTCCTAACTGGTTTTCCAATGTAGCTTCTGATAAATACGAAGAAATAAAAATCGTATTGTGTGTAAGAAATAAAAAACCAGCATACGTGCTTTTGGAAAAGAAAGGATAGAAGCTAAAAAAGGAAAATAAAAGCAGACCAATACCGCCAACTGCCATGTATACGTATACAAATTGATTGTGCGGAATAAGACGGCGTTCTTGAGCTACTTTTGGATAGTTGATTTCATACGCTCTGAAAATTTCATTTTGAACATCTCCCAATCCAAGCCCTATAATTGGACTTTTGTTGCCAAGTTCAATACCCATCTTAATAGATACGAGTCGATTGGTATCAGAATAATCATTAACGTTTCTTTCTTTATTTTTATCTTTCACATTCATAAATTTAGAAACATCTAGAATCATATAGTCTACTTTATTTCGAATGGTCGGCAGTATTATATACATCAACAAAGGCGTAACGATAAGCAATGCCAGTAACAATATTCCATTTTTATATTTTTTCTTCTTAATAATATACGATATGATTATCACAAATATAGAAGCATAAAAAGCCAACAACCCACTTCTCACAGAAAGCAAATGAAGAAAAAAGAAAATAAAAATTCCCATTCCAAAAAATAATTTTTTTTCTGTTTTAGAATCAAAAACAAAGTAGTTATTGGAAAAAAGATAAACCGTGCTGAATACAGCAAGAACCAGCATGAGACTAAACCGTATATGGTTTATTTCGAATAAAAGTGGAATCACTTTCGCAGATTTATAATTCTCAGTAATTTCTGCATAATTCATAATAAAATTAATCGTACTGCCGAAGGATACACAGAAAACAAAAATCACAAAAACTGTCAGCACATTTAAAAAATACCTCTTGGGCATTTCTTTTAACGCCGCAAAGCCCAATGGCATAAATAAAAATGGAAGTTTAAGGTTCATTTTTTCCATGTAATAAACCATATCAGAAGAGTATAATCCTGAAATCATGTACAGAAAAAAAATCAAACTTATGTAAAGCAGTTTTTTGTCTTTAACAAAATTCCTAAAAGTAGTTGAAATGTCTGGCTTCAAAAAAAATTGTACTCCTATAACGATCATTCCAATGCTCATCATGGCTCTGGAAACAAACAATCCTAAGATAATACACAAAAGAGACAAAAAAGCAAGTCGGTATCGGAAAGTAGATTCTCTTAAGATGGATATAAATGCCAATTTTTTTTTCTTTAATAGGGTTAATACTTATATTTGACTTCCTTACAATAGGTAAAATTAATAATAATACAATACAAAGGCACTACTTTGGAAAACAATAAATCTGAATTGGATAAAGCTGCGAAGGATAATTTATTTAAAAAAGAGTTCATGCCCTTGATTGGGCCGCTTTACAACTTTGCATATCGACTCACCTTCGACGAGGACGATGCAAATGATCTGGTGCAAGAGACTTACTTGAAAGCCTATAGGTTCATAGAATCTTATGAGCAGGGAACTAATGCCAAGGCTTGGTTGTTCAGAATTCTAAAGAACAGCTTTATTAATGAATATCGCAAAAATGCGAAACTTCCGAGTAAAGTTGATTATCAAGAGGTAGAGTCGTATTACAATTCTGACGATATAGACGAACCTATCACTACGGACCTAAGGGTTGACGCATTTAAAGACATGATTGGCGATGAAGTAGCCAACGCCCTAAATGCACTGGATGTAGACTTTCGAACCATTATTATATTGTGCGATTTGGAAGGATTTACGTATGAAGAAATGGCTAAAATATTGGATATTCCGATAGGTACTGTGCGTTCCAGGCTTCATAGGGCTCGAAATTTAATGAAAGATAAATTGAGAGAATATGCTAAAAACATGGGCTTCGGAAAACCACAATAAAAAACCTATAACATAAATAATAATTTCATCGTACAACTCTACAAACTATATTCATGAAGGCCGCCATCACTAATCTTTTTTTGAAAATCATAGGCAAAAAGCAAGGCTATTGCTGCAAAGACTGTGTAAAAAATTTATATTCTGTATTAGACGGCGAAGCTACAAAAGATCAGGAAGACTATTTCAGATCGCATATAACGGATTGCTCACCCTGTTTTAACCGATACGAAATAGACAAATCGGTAAAAGAAGTTCTCAAACTCAAAGTAGAACACAAAGAAGTCCCGTCTAGCTTGATTTCCTCTATCAAAAATAAACTTAATCAATCTGCATAATACCCCTTTCTCCATGCAAGGCAAACTTCTCATTTTCTGTGCTCCTTCTGGTTCTGGCAAAACAACTATTGTAAAACATTTAGTAGCAACAAATCCAAATCTCGGATTTTCGATTTCTGCTTGTACCAGAGACCGCAGAGGCAGATCGGAAACACACGGGAAAGATTATTATTTCCTTACCCCAGATGATTTTAAAAAACGAATTGACAATAACGAATTTGTAGAATACGAAGAAGTTTATCCTGGTGCTTATTATGGAACGTTGAAATCAGAAATTGAACGTGTATGGAGAGAAGGGAAACACGTAATTTTTGATGTAGACGTAAAAGGAGGATTGAGTATAAAGAAACATTACGGAGACCTCGCCCTAGCTGTATTCGTAAAGGTTCCTTCGATGGCGATATTGGAGCAAAGACTGCGCGAACGCAAAACAGATTCTGAAGAAAGCATCTCTGCACGATTGTTTAAAGTGAAATTCGAAATGTCTTTTGAAGAGAAATTCGACACTACCCTTCTTAATGATAACCTTGAAGATTCCTTGAAAAAAGCACAGGAATTGATGGATGATTTTTTGAAAAAGTAATTGCATATCTACTTACATTTTTTTTGGCTAGACGCCAGCAAGGGATAGATTTATTACTTAATTTCTGGTGAAAGTAAATTTCAATTTTCGTTTTCATCTCTAGGCAGAAAAAAATCTTTTATAAAAAAAGATTTCTAATACGTAGTTGTATATGTTTTTTTTCTTTAAACCCAGCCAATGGATATAGATCTTCTCCCTCAAAAAAAGTAGCGTTCACAGAGTCAAACGCTCGATTACCTTCGTCTTTATTAAAAGTATGGATTGATTCTATGACGGCATAATCTAGTTTCCTTATTACCAAATTCGATTGATTTTTCAATGCTTTACTAATTATTGGCATTATATTACCAGATATCTTACTTGATTCGACAAGTATATCATAAAAAGCTCTTATTGTTGACAAATGCTTAGCTTCAATTAAGTAAAGGCAATGACCCAAATCAATAACGGCGTCTACCACAGAAGGGGGCTTGATATTGTTTTAGGAATTTTTAGGCGAATGATTTCTCCTCTATACCGCCCATTCTAATACTCTTTGGTAGGAATCTTCACAAAAATAAAATACATTTCTTAACCACTCGTAATCTTTGCCACTTTTATTATAGCTGAATTTATTAGTAGAAACAGGCTTATCTCTGAAAGCCTCGTCACATCAGTGATACCCGAGTACTAACCCAGGTCTATTTGAATACATAAAAATTATTTAGAATTTCCAGCAGCAGGTTTTTCAAAAACACCTACGTCTTTTAAAAGTTTCTCTGACCTCTTCACAGAAGAAAGAATGTTTTTTTATATGCATCTATTTGCTTTAAATATTTTTTAAACTCTTTTTCGCTCATAGAAATAATTTTAAAATTGGAATTAATTCCCCAAACATTACTCTTTGCAGGATAAACATACACAATTCTATCTTATGGGACATTACTCTGAGGATATTTTTTAAGAACCCGCCCAACTATGCTACATCAATTTGAAATGCTATTACTGAAAAATAAAATACAGTAACTAAATTTCATACAACATTCCCCTTTGTTGGCATCTCGCAAGTAAACTACTTCATATATTAAACTCTTCCATCGCGTTTAAAACCAAACTACAATCAAGCATAGTCAAACATTTTGGTGTTCCAAACTTACATATATTGGATAGACAAGGCGCACAGCTCAACCCTTGTTTTCTGATAATTTTCACCTTATTTTTATTGTAAGGTGCTGTACTTAGTTCGTTGCCAGCTCCAAATAAAACAATCGTGTTAATTAAAAAAGCATTACTCAAATGTGCTATACCTGAGTCCGTTGAGATAGTAAAATTTGCCTGACTTACGAGCTCGGCCAATTCTTTAAGTGTTGTCTTGCCTGCATAATTGTATACCAAACTGCCTTCAGGAAGTTTGCTTATTAATTCCGCTACATAGCTTATATCCTTATTACTTCCTGTAAGAATAATATTAAAATTAAATTTCTTTTTAATTTCTGTAATTAATACTGCCGCCAATTCAATAGGCATTTTCCTTGACTGCGCTTCCGAATTTATATTGAAAATTAAATTTTTGCCTTCGGGCAATGATTTCAAATTCGCAGCATTTCTGCTAAGTGCAATAGTGGACGTCGAGATTTTATTTCCTGAAAACTGAGTTAACAGTCCCATATAATCTTCTGCTCGATGACGCCCATTTTCTTTAGTATAAGCGTTTGTTAGAAATAGATTTCGAAATTCTTTTTTATAGCCTACTCTTATTTTAATTCTCGTAAAATACCCCAACAATGCGGAGGATAAAGAATCTGGTAAACAAAAAAATAGATCATACTTTTTTTCAGATTTGATTAATTTCCCATACGCATACAAGCCTTTAATGCCAGGGAATTCTTTTTTAGAAAATGGATACGTATGGTTTATATCCGTGCAAAAACTAAGTATATCAGAGAGTTCTTTTTTTACAATGACATCAATTTCACTTTCTGGATAAGCCTTTTTCAAAGCACTCAAAAAGGCCAAACTCATTATTACATCACCAAGCCAGTTGGGAAGCCTAACTAAAATTTTCATCCCTAAGTGAATTTATAATTTTATAAAAATCAGCATAATTAATTTATAGCCAGAGCATGCCCGTGAAGTTTCTTATACAACCCTCCTTTTTCAATAAGCTCATTATGCGTACCGTGCTCTTCGATTTCTCCTTTTCTCAACACTATTATTTTATCTGCATGTTGTATCGTACTCAAGCGGTGTGCGATTACAATAGATGTTCTATTTTTCATCAGATTGGTCAGAGCCTCTTGCACTAATCTCTCTGATTCAGAATCAAGGGCTGATGTGGCTTCGTCCAAAATTAAAATAGGTGGATTTTTCAATACTGCTCTCGCTATGCTAATTCGTTGGCGTTGGCCACCTGAAAGTTTTGTACCACGGTCACCTATATTTGTTTGATAACCATTTTCTGTTTGTAAAATAAAATCGTGGGCATTCGCAATTTTAGCGGCTTGCATCACTTCTTCCTCCGAAGCATGAGGTTTACCAAAAGCAATATTATTAAATATCGTATCGTTGAATAAAATGGATTCTTGTGTCACGATTCCCATGAGACCACGAAGCGACTCTAAAGAATAGTCTTTGATATTTATACCGTCTATTTTTATCTCACCACTCGTAGCGTCGTAAAATCTTGGAATCAAATCTGCTAGCGTGGACTTACCACCACCAGAAGGACCGACCAAAGCAATCGTTTTGCCATTTGGAATAACAAGATTGATATTTTTCAAAACATCGTCGTTGCCATAGGAAAAAGAAACATTATGAAATGAGACTTCGTTTTTAAATTCTGAAATTTTTATTGGATTTTGGGATTCTTTTATTGCTATATCGGTATCAATCACTGCGAATATTCTTACTGCTGAAGCTAAGCCTCTTTGGATACTGCTGAAAGAAGATGAAATAGATTTTGCAGGCACTAGTATCTGATAAAAGGAAATTATATAAAAGAAAAATTCACTAGCTTTCATTTCTCCACTAAAAACCATATTGCCGCCTATCCACAAAATAACGGCTACAACAGTTACCCCCATAAACTCAGAAAGAGGAGAAGACAATTCTCTTTTGTTTGTCATGCTTCTTAGTATTCTTGCATAACGTCCATTCTCTTTATCAAATTTAGCCGACACGTATTTGCTAGCATTAAAAGCA
>JAYTHK010000392.1:0-2427 GCA_043732665.1 Cytophagales bacterium
AAATAAGATCCGCTAAACAAAAGTTGAGAAGCCGTTAAACTGGCATCTTCAGAGGTTCTTTGTTGGAAAAGCTGCGGTACACCATAGACGCCAGGAGCTGTGCCAGGAGGAAAGTAAGAATCAAATGGGCCAGGTGTAGACGGATCGTATTTGAGGAATAATCTACGCAGAGCTGGGTTGTCTATAATTTGCGCAGTACCGTTAATCTGAGGAAGTCCTGCAGAACGCACTTCTCCAATTTTAGCTTTGGATATTTCTCTATCCAACTCTGCATTCCTAACGTTGACATTATTTTTTAGTGCATAGTCTATACATTGCTGCAATGTAAAACTACTGTCGGTCTGCGCCCTACTCAGACTGATCGTTAACAGCACCATCATGGTGCTCAATAATCCTGTTTTCATAAAAAAAGTATTAGTCCTCTTCATGTATTTGTTTGTATTTGTTGATTAATTTATGACCTTTTAATGTGCAGATTCCATAGATGAAATGTTCGAAAAATTCCATTTGTACTTTAGGTGTTTCAAATTCAGACAATGGAAATATCTCTGTATTGAATGCCATCTCTGCCGTTTCCATTCTCAATCGCGCTATAATCCTAGTGTCTATGTTTGATCTGAAAAAACCATCACTGATACCTTTGATAAGCGTATTATTAATTGATTTTTCTAAGAAATCTCTTTTGTAGTCAAGAAATAATCTCCAGGCTTTTGAATGGTATTTTTTAATATCATAAAGCAAACTAGGATTTATATTGCAAACATGGCTTTGCATATATTCTGATATGCTTATAAGCTCGTTTACTGCATCCTTGGATACTTCTGTGATTTTCAGGAGCACTGTTTTCTGGAAACTAGTGAAAGATTTTACGCACTCACACACTAATATATCCTTGTCTTCGTAGTAGAGGTATATTGTCTTTTTGGAAACTCCTAGAGACCTTGAAATGTCGTCCATGGTAATACTCTTTATTCCATATTTCATGAATAACTCCAGCGTGCCCTTTAATATGATGTCTTTTTGCTCCATAATAACTTCGGCGTAAAACTATGGAAACTTTTAATATATAAAAAGTTTCCATAGTTTATTTTTCAATAAAATATAAAATATTGAATTTCAGTTATATAAAACGCAACCGTACTAATATTAAGAAATTAAGCATTATTTTATTAATTTTAACAGAATAATAAATTTAGTAAATTTTGAAAAGGAAGTTTCACCTATACAGATTTGTAGCTTTTGACTTTGTGGCTGCGGTTGTAGTTTGGATATTATTTTATTCGTTAAGAAAAATTTTGCTAGGAGAGCCTAGAGAAGGAGTTACGCTTACCCTTTTCGGAAATGCCCTTTTGATAGGATTTTTTTGGATGATCTTGTATTACTTCTTTGGGTTTTATTCGGAGATCTACCGAAAATCGAGGATAAAAGAACTATTCATCATAATGGCAGTATCGTTATTCGGGGCTTTAATTATTTTCTTTACGCTATTATTGGATGATCAAGGAGTAGCTAGTAATTACAAATCTTATTACAAAACGTTCACTGCTTATTTCGTACTTCATTTTATCATCACTGCTTTTTTGAAAATCACGCTCATTACGTATGTTAAGAGGCTGGTAAAAAGGAAAGAACTATTTTTTAACACAATCATTATCGGCTCAGGGAAAAAAGCGGTGAATATATTTAATGAAATAAGTAAAAGCTATGAAACCCTCGGGCTGAAATTTATTGCTTACGTGAGTTTTGGAGAGGATAGAAAGCAGTTTGGCGAAAAACTACGGTATATGGGAAATATAGATAATTTGAAAAAAATTATTTCACGTTGCCATATAGAACAAGTAGTCATAGCCATGGAAACCAATGATCCTGCCGAGGTACAAGAGGTGTTATCTTTGCTGGAAGATATAAAAAGTATTCGTACTAGTATCATATCCGATATTCATAAATATTTGATAGGAACAATTAGAGTGAATCACAGTTTTGATATACCACTTCTTGATATTAATCAGGATTTGATGCCAGAGTGGCAGGCAAATTTGAAAAGAATATCAGATGTGATCTTCGCCTTGCTAATATTAATATTTGGTATGCCTTTTTTTCTATGCATAGCGCTCGTTATTAAACTCGGCTCTAAAGGAAATATCTTATTTAAGCAGGAAAGAATTGGTAAAGACGGGCTACCTTTCTTTATATACAAATTTAGAAGTATGTATATAAATTCTGAAAAAGATGGTCCCGCACTTTCAAAAACGGGAGACTCAAGAATCACACCCTTTGGGAAATTTCTACGCAAAAGCCGTATAGATGAATTTCCACAGTTTTATAATGTACTTATCGGAGATATGTCCTTAATAGGTCCCAGACCCGAGCGACAGTTTTATATTGATCAGATTGTAAAAATTGCACCTTATTATAAGCATCTAAATA
>JAYTHK010000393.1:0-2417 GCA_043732665.1 Cytophagales bacterium
GTAAGTTCCTGAAGTCTCCAGTCGCCGTTGGTAAGCCTGTTTTTAACGGTTCTTAATGTAAAGAAAGGGCCGTCTTCGTATTTTTTGCATCCTAAAAATAGGCTTGAAGATAGAAGAAGTATAGCTAGAAATAAAAAGGTATTTCTCATAAGTTAAATGATTTAGACCGCTAAGATGAGTAAAAAAAAAATCGTATCAAAGGTAACTAAAAATTGAATTTTTGGTAGTAAAACAAAACCCCAAGTGTTTTGGGGTTTTGTTTTACTTGTGATGCAGAAAAATTATTTATTAACGAATAAATAAAATCTCTCTGTATTTTGGTAGAGGCCAATCTTCGTCGTCCACGATCATCTCTAATTTATCAACTGCATAACGTATAGTTTCAAATTTAGATTTTACATCATCACAATATGAGATCGCTTTCGCACGGGTGTCATCCATGTTGTTAGCTTTCTTCCTAGATTCGGTCATATTGTTGATTTCAGTAAGTATCGTAGAGCAATGTTTAGATATTTCTTTGATCGTTTCAATAACAGGTTTTGCTTCGCTGTCAAGCCCTAAATCTTTAAGACCTTTTACATTAGTTATCAATTTGTTTTGATAAGCAATAGCCGTTGGGATAATGTTATTTACACCCAAATCACCAATCACACGACCTTCAATCTGAATTTTCTTGATGTATTTTTCAAGCATAATTTCATGACGAGCCTCTAATTCTTTATGGCTTAATACGGCATGTTTTAGGAATACTTCTTGTGCCGATTTTGTCATCATAAAGTCAAGTGCCTGAGGTGTTGTGTTTACATTGTTAAGACCTCTTTTAGCAGCTTCGACTACCCATTCGTCAGAATAACCGTTTCCTTCAAAACGAATTTTCTTAGAAGATTTCACATATTCTCTAAGGATATTTACTACAGCTACTTCTTTTTTCTCGCCTTTGTCAATAAGTTTATCAACTGAAATTTTAAAGTTAGTAAGTGTTTCGGCTACAATCGTATTTAATACTGTCATTGGCCAGCTTGAGTTAGCAGAAGAACCCACTGCACGGAATTCGAATTTATTTCCTGTAAAGGCAAAAGGAGAAGTTCTGTTTCTATCCGTATTGTCAAGGATAAGCTCAGGGATTCTGCTGATACCAAGTTTCATATAAAGATTGTCTCCTTTAGAAATTTTAACGTTTCCGTTGTTTTCAAGTTCGTTAAGGATGTCATTCATTGTCTGACCAAGGAAAACAGACATAATTGCTGGTGGTGCTTCGTTAGCGCCAAGGCGGTGATCATTTTCTGCAGAACCAATAGATGCTCTAAGCAAGTCAGCATAATCATGTACTGCTTTTACTACGTTTACAAAGAAAGTTAAGAATATTAAGTTTTCTTTTGGTTTGCTGCTTGGAGCCAATAAGTTTTTACCTGTATTGGTACTCATTGACCAGTTATTGTGTTTACCACTACCGTTGATACCAGCGAACGGTTTTTCGTGGAACAATACTTTTAAGTTATGTTTTTCAGCTACTTTACCCATCACATCCATCAATAATTGATTGTGATCGCAAGCTAAGTTCAATTCTTCAAAAGTAGGAGCAACTTCAAATTGAGAAGGAGCAACTTCATTGTGACGCGTTTTGATGGGTATACCTAATTTCATAGCTTCGATTTCGAAGTCAGCCATGTAGTTGTGTACTCTTGGAGCGATAGAACCAAAATAATGGTCTTCCAATTGTTGACCTCTTGCAGGAATGTGACCAAAAACTGCTCTTCCGGCCATTACTAAGTCTGGACGTGCATTGTAAAGTGCTGAATCCACAAGGAAATATTCTTGCTCGGGACCTAGCGTGCAAATTACTTTAGTAATATCTTTATCGAAATAATCACAAACATCAACCGCTGATTTTTCTAAAGCGTTGATTGATCTTAAAAGGGGTGCTTTATAATCAAGTAATTCACCTGTATAAGAAACGAAAATAGTAGGAATACAAAGTGTATTTCCCATAATGAAAGCAGGAGATGTTGGATCCCATCCAGTATATCCACGCGCTTCAAACGTTTGACGAATACCGCCGTTAGGGAAAGACGAAGCATCTGGTTCTTGTTGTACTAGAGCAGTACCTCTGAATTTTTCAAGCGCTAAGCCGCCATCGATTTCTAAGAAAGCATCGTGTTTTTCTGCTGTTGCATCTGTAAGAGGTTGAAACCAATGCGTATAATGTGTTACACCTTTTTCCATAGACCATGATTTCATAGCTGCTGCCACTGCATCTGCTGTATCTAAATCTATTTTATCTCCAGTTTCAATAGAGTTCATTAGAACTTTAAATGCACCACCTGACATATATTTTTTCATTGCATCTGCTCCGAAAACGTTAATACCAAAAAAATCCGAAATTCTAGAAGACGGAGGGGTTGCAACTACGGCAGTTC
>JAYTHK010000394.1:0-2400 GCA_043732665.1 Cytophagales bacterium
TATACCCGCCAACACGGCCATGCTTGAGTAATGGTTCAATGCCTGAAAGATTATAGAGTTTACGCCACTTAACGATGCTGTTGTGATTGATACCGGTTATGAGCGAAAGTTCTCTTTTGGAGATACCCGTTTTTCCGCTTCTTTTTATTTCAATCAGCATCAATAATCTTTTGCCAATTAAGGCTCCATTTGAACGCTGAAGTTTGCGCAATTCAAGAACTGATTCTTTGACTGTTATCTGAAAAGGCAGTGCCATGTTATATTTATTATATAGTCCAAATATAATAAAAAAAATCCAATATACAAATATTGGACTGGTTATTTTTTATAAATGGTATTAATTCTTTCTATCAATTGGGATATCTAGAGATAATACCTTTATTTATAGGGACTAATGTATTTTGCAGGTTTATTTTTGGGCCATCTGCCTTTGATTGTCAATCCACTTCTGAAGGGATGCAAAAAATTGTGCTGGTTGTTCAATCCAACTAAAATGTCCTGCATCCTTTATAACAATCTCTGAAGCATGGGGAATATTTTTAGCTATCCTATCTGATTGAGAAATTTTGTCGCAGATAAAATCGTCATCACCCACCAGAACCAATGTTGGTACTATTATTTTTTTAAGATCAGGGAATAGATTTTCTGAACCAAATTTTGATATGGCAGTAGATTTTTCCACTTTTTCGCTCAGCTCTCCACCTGAAAGAGCTAAAAATTTAGGAATGTTTTTTTCGTTATGAAAGTAAAATGGAAAAATAAGTTTCATTGTTTCACTTGAGGAATAATGAGTGGTATCTGTACCCAAATAGACTGCATAACCTTTTTCGAAATAGGGTTTACCCTTTCGGCGTTCTGCTACTTTTTGTGACTCTTGGAAATAAAAACTATCCCTTCCTGCAATAGCACTTAAAGCAATGATGCCATTTAATTTGTCGCTATGTTGAATACCATAATTTAAAACTTGAAAACCTCCAGAGGAATGACCAGCTATCCATACTTTTTTCTGTTTTAAATATGTTCTCAGACTATCCATTTCATTCAGGAAATCTTGACTTGTGAATTGCGTTGAGTCTGCTGGTCCTGTAGACTTTCCACTACATCTTGTGTCGTACCAAACCATTGTAAAATATTTTTCAAATGGTTTCAGACTTTTCATATACCCATCAATAGACGGACCCCAGCCTGGCGATGGAAACAAACAAACGGGTCCTTGGCCTCCTACATAATAATGGATTTTTATACCGTTGATGTCAGCAAAATGCTCTCCAGCTGATAAAGGCATTTGTCCATATGTAAACGTATTAACGCAGAGGAAAATCATTGTCTTTAAAAACTTTTTTTTCATATCTTTTTTTTATTTTTTAGTTTCCGCATCACATTTTCTGGAGCATTTAATCTTAATTATTTTTTTGGTTTTTAGTTTATCAAAACCTAAAAAACAGGAAAAATAGAGGTTAAGAAAATGCGATAAATATTATAATATTAAGCTCCATTGAATGTTTCGTTCAATTATTATAACAAAGTATAAATACTTTTCTATAAATGCAATAAACCAACTAATATGGAAGATTAAATTGTAAAAGAGAATACTTTAATTGGAAAATATCCAATTATGTTTTGTGTAAATAGGAGAGTTTTAAAGTATTTTGTGTATAAGGCAGTGTTGGTGAACGCACGATAGTTTATATTTTACATACCAACAATTAAGGGAATATAATATAAAATTTAATTGCTTAAAAGACTTTTAGCGAAGGAATGCATGATTATTGGAAATCGTAAACAGTAAAATAATAAAACGAAATATTACAATTTATTTATAAAGTTCACAAAAGGGGGAAGGGTGGTTATAAAGTGTAATACTAAAACGAACGTTTAAGTATAATGGTAATTTCAATAAAATTCGGGATATACATTCCGGATGATAAGCCTTAAATTTATACGTTTACAAGCTATTCAGTTATTTTTTAAAAAAGTCATTAACTAGATCAAGTCGTACACAAATCTAAATATAGCTCATATTATTGTATCTCAAAAAACGGATTATATTATTATTTAAAATCACATAGTCCTTGATAGTAATAATACTCTTGTTGTGTGTTCGTGCCTTTTCTCATTTTATCTTTATCCATTCTGCAACCTTTTCGCGACTATTCTAGGTAACTATTTTTAAAGAGCTATTGGTCAAATAATCTATGTGAGATTTTAATCTACTTTAGTCATAATTTCTAAAATTATTTTTTAACATTATGAATTATTTTATAGCGACAATTTAAAATGCATCCTATTGGCGAATTTTGGTAAAATAATTAATTTTTCAGTTATAATTATTTTTGAAATATTTATAAAAAATAATTATTTACCATTTTTTCTTATACGTAAAATTTTATAAATCTGTGT
>JAYTHK010000395.1:0-2397 GCA_043732665.1 Cytophagales bacterium
TTCTCCTTTGGCTGGAACTTCACAGTTTGGATAACCATTCTCGTTCAGTTTTTCTTTAAAATCAATCATACTCTGATGCTCTCCGTGTACAAGAAATAAGTTTTTTAAAGAATCTTTGTCTTGCTGTCGTACAAAATCCAAAAGATCTTCTTGTCCTGCGTGACCACTGTATATATCGGTGCGCTCGATATGAGCCGAAACGGGAATATCTTTTCCTCCTATTCGCAAATATTTACCGCCATTCATAAGTTTATGTCCTGGCGTACCTTCTGCAGAATATCCGATCATCAAAAATGTACAATAAGGATTGTTCAGATTTTTCTTCACATGCATCTCCATGCGCCCACCCGTAAGCATACCCGAGGCAGAAATGATGATGCAAGGTTCGTAGTAATTAGTAATGGCTTTACTCTCTTTAAAATTTGCCACATATACTAAATTATCAAAATCAAAAAGCGTTTTATGTTCCGCGTAAATGGCTTTGGCTTCCTCATTTAATAAAGAATGAAATTCTTCGTAAATCCTGGAACTTACTTCCGCCATTGGGCTGTCGGTAAAAATTTTTATTTTGGGCAACCGTCCTAATAAATATAGTTTGTGTAAGGTATAGATAATGGATTGTGTCCGCCCCACACTGAAAGCCGGAATAATAAGCCTTCCCGCTCTTTCCACGCAAGACTCTCTGATAATTCTTTCGATCACATCTTCTGGATTCCCCTTCTCCTGATGGCTTCTATTCCCATAAGTAGTTTCACAAATCAGGTAATCTGCTTGCGGAGCAGGTGAAGGATTTGGCAAAAGCGGATAATTTTTTCTTCCGAGATCTCCTGAGAATAATACTTTTTTAAATTCACCTTTATCTTCTAATTCTATGAGAATATTTCCCGCACCCAAAAGATGTCCTGTGGGAATAAAAGTAATCCAGATTTTATCTTGTATTTGAAAACGCTGATTAAATGCAATGGTCACGAAACGCTCCATTGTTTCTTCAATTTCTTTAAACGACAACACTTCTATTTCTTCTTCGCGGTGCGCATAGCGATAGGCACGATTCACCAATCGTTTGAGTTTTTTAGAACTAAGAGAGGCGTTGTCGTTGAGCAAAAGTTGCGCTAACCCAAAAGTAGGCGGCGTACAAAGCACTTGGCCGTTGTAACCAGATTTAAGAAGGTGTGGCAAACGCCCTGTATGATCGATGTGAGCGTGCGTGAGCAACACTACATCAATATCCGTGACATCAAACGGAAACTCTGATTGGCTATCTGCCCCTCTTGCCATATCTGAGCCGCAGTCTATAAGTATTTTATAACCCTTGTCTGACTCCAACATATACATGCTACCCGATACTTGTCTTGCGGCACCCCAAAAACTAAGCTTCATTCTTTAGTAAAAAACGTTTATTTGTAATAACTTTCCCTCAAGATTACGAAAACAATTTGGAATGCAAACGAAGATCGCCATTTTTTGTTCGGGTTCAGGCTCCAACGCTCAAAAAATAATTGAATATTTTCAAAACAGAGAAGATATAAAAATTGCCGTTTTAATGTCAAACAAAGCAGATGCTTATGCTTTGGAGCGCGCCAAGAAATTCGACATTCCTACATGGGTATTCAATAGAAATGATTTTTATACCACTGAAATAGTGTTAGAAAAACTTAAAGAATACGAAATTAATTATATCGTCTTGGCTGGTTTTTTATGGCTCATCCCAGAAAATTTAGTACGTAATTTTTCTGAAAAAATCATCAATATTCATCCCGCTCTTTTGCCAAAACATGGTGGCAAGGGAATGTTTGGAATGCATGTACACAATGCTGTAGTGGTCAATAAAGAAAAGGAATCAGGCATTACGATTCATTTTGTAAATGCACATTACGACGAAGGCAATGTTATTTTCCAAACCGCTTGTGCAATAGAGCCAACGGACACATCGGAAGACGTGTCCAAAAAAGTACAACTCTTAGAGCATGCTCACTTTCCAAGGATCATAGAAGAAGTTATTAAAAAGAGGTGATCATTAATAACCTGCCTTTGCTGGCGAGACGCCAGCAAAGGCAGTACCCTTCAGGTCATTCAGAAGGAAACTATTTAATATTAAATTCGAAGCTAAATACTCACTACACAATAATTCCATTCGGGATTCATTGAATTAATCAATTCTTCCTTTAATATTCTACTCATATCCTTTATTTCTTTTTCTCCTTCTATTGCCATAGCAAGAGATGAAAAGCGTTCATAGTAGACAAGTAGATGATAATAATATTTTCCAGCGAAGCTGATATTTTTACCTCTATTATTATAATAGGATTAGGTATTATATTCTCTAATTGCATTTAGAGTTAAAGGTAGTGCTAACATAAAACCACTTATAATGCTGTTGAAAATAGAATTTAAGGA
>JAYTHK010000396.1:0-2392 GCA_043732665.1 Cytophagales bacterium
ATTTGGTACAGCCCACAGAGCACATGCTTCTACGTCTGTAATGGGACAGTTCTTTAAAGACAAAGTCTGCGGTTTTGTAATGCAAGCAGAACTGGACAATGCTAAAAAAGTATTAGGCAATCCAGAAAGACCGTTTACCGCAATTATGGGAGGTTCCAAAATTTCAGATAAAATATTAGTCATCGAACAACTTTTAGATAAAGTAGATAATCTAATTATTGGTGGTGGAATGAGTTATACTTTTACAAAAGCATTTGGTGGAAAAATTGGAAAATCAATTTGTGAAAACGACAAACTAGAACTTGCCAAAGCCATTGTTGAAAAAGCGAAAGCAAAAGGTGTAAAACTATATCTTCCTAAAGACAGTGTAATAGGAGATAAATTTTCAAATGATGCCAATAGGAAAACAGTTAAAAACGACGAAATTCCTGACGAATGGGAAGGTCTTGATATTGGACAAATAACGATAGATGAATTTTCTAAAGTAGTAGAAAATTCCAAAACTGTAATGTGGAATGGCCCAATGGGTGTATTTGAATTTCCCAACTTCGCTTTAGGCACAGAGTCTATTGCAAAAGCAGTAGTGAAGGCTACCGAGAAAGGTGGTTATTCTCTAATCGGAGGTGGCGATTCAGCTTCTGCAATCAATAACCTTGGTTTTGGAGAAAAAGTATCTTACGTATCTACAGGTGGTGGAGCTCTTTTAGAATACATGGAAGGTAAAATATTGCCAGGCGTAGCAGCACTTGAATAAGCGTTTGATAATATTTTATTCCATTAAAATAATAGTAACGTAAACGCACGCAATGCTTCCAAAGGATTTTCTAGATAATCTATATAACAAACATATAAATACGGATCTATTTCCTCCGACTTCATCCGTAACTCGTTTGATCACCAAAGTATTATTGATACTTTTTCCAGAGCAGACGAAGCTACACTATACTTCTAAAGAAGAATTAGGAAATGCTTTTGTTAAAATAGAAACAGAATTAGCTGTACTGTTATCGTCCATGCAAAAACACCTGAACGAAGAAGCGAAATTATTGGCGAAGAAATATGTTCAAAATTTACCTGATGTTTATTACAAACTCACCACCGATATCGAAGCCATTTTAGATGGAGATCCTGCTGCCAAAAGTGAGTTTGAAGTAGTACGAGCATACCCAGGGTTTTATGCTATTGCCTTTTACCGACTTGCACATGAATTATATGAACTCAATATACCTTTCCTACCGAGGATTCTTACTGAGTTTGCGCATTCTAAAACAGGTATTGACATACATCCGGCAGCATCTATTGATACACATTTCTATATAGATCACGGCACAGGTTTAGTAATAGGCGAAACAGCAAAAATTGGAAAAAACGTAAAACTTTATCAAGGTATTACGCTTGGTGCGCTAAGTGTCAGTAAAGATCAAGCTTCTCAAAAAAGGCATCCAACAATAGAAGATCGAGTAGTGATCTACTCAGGTGCTACCATTCTTGGTGGAAATACAATTATTGGACATGACAGTATAATAGGAGGAAATGTTTGGCTCACTGCTAGCGTGGCCCCCCATTCAAAAGTCTACCATCAACCACAAGTGAAGATCAGTGAGTAACTGAAAAAGAGGTAAAGCATAAAATAAAATATTGTGAAAAAAGTAATTAGTTTAGTCATTAGAAAAGTACCGAGGAAATATTTGCAAATTCTTAGCCCTGTAGCGTTAAGATTTCTTGCGTTCGCTAACCGCGGAAATGAAGTAGAATGCAATGTTTGCAGCAAAACATATAAGAAATTCCTTCCTTATGGTAGAATAGTTTCCAGAGAAAATGCACTTTGTCCAAAATGTTTATCGCTCGAAAGACATCGTTTGATGCAGTTCTATCTTAAAGAAAAAACAAATTTTTATACCGCCGATTTAAAGGTTTTACATATTGCTCCTGAACATTGTTTTATCAAACGATTTACTGCGCTTAAAAATATAACATACATAACAGCAGATATCGAATCTCCTTTGGCAATGGTAAAAATGGACATTCACCAAATTCCATTTGAAGCCAATTCGTATGATGTTGCTTTTTGTAATCATGTAATGGAGCATGTAAAAGACGATATTCAAGCAATGAGCGAAATATACCGAGTTCTTAAACCTGGAGGCTGGGCTATTATCCAATCACCCATGTGGCCTGGGCTTGCTACTACCTTTGAAGATCCAAAAATTACAGACCCTAAGGAAAGAGAAAAAATATTTGGCCAAAACGATCATGTTCGTAACTACGGCACAGATTATGGCAGAAGATTAGAGAAAGCTGGATTCACAGTGATAGAAGATAAATTTGTAATGGAAATGCCGAAGGATAAAGTAAAACGTTTTGCGTTACCTGGAGAAGAAATAGTTTATTT
>JAYTHK010000397.1:0-2386 GCA_043732665.1 Cytophagales bacterium
TTGCACTTCTTCTTCTTTCTTTTGACGGCGCATTCGTTGTGTCAAAAGCATTTATGCAAAGCCAATTTTTAATGACAGCTGCCAATGCAAAATACAGCGCAAAACTTGTCAATCAAGCCTTGCCAACACTCATTTATCTTTTTTTCATTGTCGTTATCAATAAAAAGTACAACACTACTTCCTCAAGTTTATATGGACTAACTACTCGAGGATTTCATTGGAAACCTTATTTTACAATGCTTCTACTTATGTTGCCACTACTTTTATGGGCGTCGTTTCAAGTGAGTTTTGCACAGCAATATCCTTTTTTTAAATATTGGAATTACGACAGCGCTTTTGGTTTATCGCAAAAACAACTGTTTCTCATTTACGAATTTTTCTACTTATTTAATTTCGTAAACGTAGAATTATTGTTCCGTGGATTGTTGATTATAGGAATGATAAAATGTATGGGTAATAAAGCCGTTCTACCCATGATCGTCACGTATGCCTTTTTACATTTTGGAAAGCCAACTCCTGAAACTATTAGCTCTGCCATTGGCGGATATATTCTCGGGATTATTGCCTACCAGACTAAGAATATTTTTGGCGGACTTTTGATTCACATTTGTATTGCACTAGTAATGGATGTCTTGGCAATAGGGCGGGTGCATTTATAAGTCCATAACGTCCTTGTAAGAAGTCTTCCCCCGAAGGCGTTGGCGACGAAGCCTGAGCCCGCATAAAATGGTTTTAATAAACAGGTGCATGACAATTTAGGAAAGTCTTATATGAAAATTGCACCTATATTATTTTAAATCAATTGTTTATTGCAAATTCGACGAAGCTGACTCATATTTACACGCTTACTTTGCCCAATTTTAATTATTTACATAAAAACTTCCATTTTATATTCGATAAAAAGACGATCTTATTCCTATGGTCTGTTATTATCCCCATAAAATATTAATAGATACTTTAGGAAAACAGAAAACCCTTATTGTTTTTTAACCGTATAACGAAACAGGTCTGGTTCTAATTTAAGTTCCTATAAATAAGCTATTTGCTTTCTTTATGGAAACAGGTAGCTTTGTTACTGATAAGTAAATAAATAGCATAGAAATCTTTATTTCAGTAGTTTATGGGAAATATATTTTATGCTTTACTTGTTAATAAGTGCTGAGTTGCTTAAAATTAACAGAAACAAATAACGTAATTTAACACTAACACTAACTTTTAAATTTAAACGACTAATTTTATGAAAAAAATATTACTAAACATTGCACTTTTAATCGGAACCGCTTCGATGAGTTTTGCTCAATTTACATTTACTCCGAGCAGCACTAGTGCAACGGGTGTCACTTTAAATGCAACGGGTTATCAAAATGGACAAGCAACAAAAAATTGTGATTCAATTTATATGACAACCCCAACTGTTACTAATCCAGGTACCTTTTATGGTTTTCAATCTTATAATGGGAATACATATTCTAATGCTACTTGTACTACTCAATTTTTGACAGGAATAGGTATAGGAGGAGGAGCTAATTCTACAATTCAAGTAAGCGGTAGTGTTCATTTTGGGCTCAATATGGCAGCTGCATACGTAATTCAACCTTGGAATAATGCATGTGGTATGTTGAATCCTTCTTTTGGTTTTTCTTTTGCTACGGCATGTCCTTCCGCTGGTAACGGATATGACCCTCTATCAGCAGCAGGTAATCCAATTAGTGTTAATTTGACGAGTGCCTCTGTTGGTGCTTCTAATCAAAAACTGTATATTAATTATATTGGATTTTCTACTGGTAATACAGGAACCTTACCTACAGGGATGAATCTTTTCAGAGATCCATCTGGTGATGCAGGAGCAGGAGCATTTGGTAGTGGGCTAGCTAATGAACCAGCTGTAACTTTTGCAATGGATGGTGTAGCTCATCAAATAATCGTTGATTTTAGTGGAACGACAGTCTCAAACGCTGCTATACTTACTGCTGTGAGACAAATTAGTTTTATATACTACAACACTGCTATTACAATGGGGTATGATTTGTATATCCTAGGTTTCTCAATTGGTACAGCAACGGCTATAGCCGCTCCTCCTGTAACAGCTATAAATAATTCAGCCTCAGCTCTAGTAGCTTCTACTAAACTATACCCTAATCCAGTTTCTGATCAAGCGAACATTCAATTGGACTTAGTAACCCCTTCAGATGTGAAAGTAAGTCTTTCCGACATGATGGGAAGAGAAGTAATGACAATTGCACAAGGCAGTTCAATATCTTCTGTAACACAGTCTTTCTCTGTAGCGAACTTACAAAAAGGCATCTACACTGTAAATTATTTCGTGAACGGTGCTGCTGCAAAATCAGAATTGTTAATGGTAAAATAATTTAGCCTCAAACTAGAC
>JAYTHK010000398.1:0-2377 GCA_043732665.1 Cytophagales bacterium
TTGAATCCCCTTAAATCTTCTTATCTAATTTGTTTAAAAGGTCAACTACTATTGGATTTAAATGTTCAGGATTTTTAGCTGTTAAATTAAGTCTTTTATCTGTCAAATCCTTCTACCATTGTGGTATATCACTGCTTATATTATCCACATCGGGATCGGTATTTTTTATTAATGTCCAATCTTCTATTGGAATAAACGCGCTTGCATTTTTGCCCGCTCAGTCTTGTATTATTTGTAGTCTCATAATTTTGTATTCTCTCTTGAAAGTTAATACCTAATTCTAATTTAAAGATACAGTTTTTTTATTTGATAGAGCAATAAACAGAATTTGCATATTTAAAGTATTTTCCTACCCTCTAGAATTAACATAAAATTCAATAATTACCATAGTAATCTAATTAGTACTATGATTTTAACCAAAATTTATTATTTTTGTAGGAGTGAAGAAGTTATTAACCATATTTCTATTGACGATCGTCATTTCAGGAAGTTTTCTTCCGAATATGGATACTTGTGAACTTTCTAAAATTCCCCAGCTTTTACATCATTATCAAGAACATACTGAATTGAGAAAACAATCTATTAGCTTCCTTGATTTTATACTGCTTCATTATGGCTCTGGAAAAGAGTCAGGAGAACATAGAGATCAAGAAGATCATGATAAGCTTCCTTTTCACGAACACACCTTTCATGCTATGATAGCAGCGTTGACAGAATCGATTTCTTTTTCTTTTTACAAATTTGAGCCGCTTCATTTTTCAAATACAGAGTATCTTTATTCTGACTATTCTGAATACTCTTTTTCACTTTTGCAACCTCCTCGAGTATAGGTATTAATTGGTAGTTATTGGTTTTTAGTTGTTAGACGTTAAGTTAACAACTGGTCATTTGTTTTAAATAATGCTATACTTTTCCAATAACCAAAATCTAAAGTCTACTATCTAAAGTCTAACATCTAAAAAAAATGCTTGATACTATTATACGTTATTCCATACGTAATAAGCTCATCATCGGCTTACTTACATTGATCCTAGTGGCACTGGGGATATATTCTGCTACGCAACTTCCCATAGATGCAGTGCCTGACATTACAAACAATCAGGTTCAAATTATTACGATAAGTCCTTCCTTAGCTGCCCAGGAAGTGGAAAGGCTCATTACTTTTCCTGTAGAAGTAAACATGGCTAATATACCCGGTTTGATAGAAGTACGCTCCATTTCTCGCTTTGGACTTTCGATCGTTACAGTGGTATTTACAGACGAAACTGATATTTACTGGGCAAGACAACAAGTAAGTGAGCGATTGAAGGTAGCTATCGATCAAATTCCCCAAGGAGTTGGTGTTCCTGGGCTGGCTCCCGTTACTTCTGGCTTGGGTGAAATTTACCAATATGTTATTCATCCCAAAAAAGGTTACGAAGATAAATATACTATAATGGAACTTCGCACTATTCAAGATTGGATTGTACGACGACAGCTTATCGGGACAAAAGGAGTAGCCGAAATAAGTAGTTTTGGGGGCTATTTGAAGCAATACGAAATCGCTATTAATCCTGATAAATTAAGAAGCATGAACATTACTATTGGAGAAGTGTTTTCTGCACTTGAAACCAATAATCAGAATACTGGTGGTGCTTATATAGACAAACAGCCCAACGCATGGTTTATTCGCACAGAAGGGCTGGCTGTTACTATTGATGATATTAAAAAAATAGTTGTCAAAAATACAAGTAATGGAATACCTATTCTAGTTTGTGATGTTGCCACTGTTCAGTTTGGTCATGCAATTCGCTATGGAGCTATGACTAGAAATAACGAAGGAGAAGTAGTGGGCGCTATTGTGATGATGCTCAAAGGAGCGAACTCTAATGAAGTGATAGGTAATGTAAAAGAAAAAATCGAACAAATTAAAAAATCGCTTCCTGAAGGTATCGAAATAGAAGCCTTCCTTGATCGGACAAAATTGGTAGATAGAGCGATTAGTACTGTTTCTAAAAATTTAATAGAAGGGGCATTGATTGTTATTTTTGTATTGGTTTTATTTCTAGGCAACATAAGAGCTGGTTTAGTAGTTGCCTCTGTGATACCCCTTGCCATGTTGTTTGCCTTGACGATGATGAACCTTTTTGGAGTGTCGGGTAATCTAATGTCTCTCGGTGCTATTGATTTCGGACTGATTGTAGACGGAGCTGTAATTATTGTAGAAGCCACACTACATCATATTGTAGGCAAAGGGTATACGCACAATTTGTCGCAGAGCGAAATGGACGATGAAGTATACGAATCAGCTTCTAAAATCAGAAGTTCTGCTGCTTTTGGCGAAATCATTATATTGATTGTATACCTACCCATATTAGCATTGGTAGGAGTGGAAGGG
>JAYTHK010000399.1:0-8056 GCA_043732665.1 Cytophagales bacterium
AAACTCCTTAAATTCTATTTTCAATAGTATTATAAGTGGTTTTATGTTAGCCCTACCTTTAACCCTAAATGCAATTAGAGAATATAATACCTAATCCTAAAATATTAAGCTTTAATAACAATAAACAGTAAGAATAGTTTGATGTTATGCACTACTGCTCATACTGATTTCGAATATTTTACATCTTCCGAACACATGTGGCGTCCCGCCAACAAAGGCGAATGGCTTTTACTAGAGCGAAAACTAAGACGTTTTCTTCATAGAAGACACAAACGAAAACGTCTGCGCCAGCGGGAGTAGATCTTTATTCAACTCTGTTCTTAATTTTATCTAATAAAGCCTGAGCTTCCGCTCCAAATTCTTTTGTAAAGCCAAGGTCAATCGCTTCTCTGAGATCTTCCATAGCTTGTTGTATATTATTTTGATCAATGTAAACTAATGCTCTATTTTTATATGCATAAGAATTAGAAGGATCCGAGTTTATCGAATAATTTATTAATTCCAACGCTTTCTCATACTTTCTCTCCAAATAATAAACATATCCTAAATTATTATAGGGATACGAAAATTCAGGATCTAAATTTACACATAACAATAAATGCTCCTTAGCCTTTTCAATCATCCCCATTTTACTATATGCGTATCCAATATTATTATAAACGTTGACATTATTTTTATCTTCTTCCCAAAGCCTTAAATAGTCCTTTATCGATTCTGCATATTTTTTTTTCTGCAAATAAATACTTGCTCTAAAGTCCAAGGCCCACTTGTTACTAGGAGAATCTTTAAGTATTATATTACATAGATCAAAACTCTCATCTTTTTTGTTGAGTTCTATTTTTACAAAAGCCAAATTTGATAAATAAGCAATATTTTCCGGAAAAATTGCTAAAGCCTTTTCAAAATAGTATTCAGCCTGATCATAATTATTTCTATTTAACGCAATCTCTCCCAAATGAGAAAAAGCCATATGGTATTCAGGGTCAACCAAAATCGCTTTTTCGAAATCATTAATAGCCTTATCGATTTCGAGTAATTCAACCATAACAAACCCGCGTAAATCATAGGCTTCCGCATCATTGGAATTTAGCTCAATAGCTCTCGTAAAATATTCAATGGCTTGTTCATACTTGAATGAGTCGAAAAATTTATTTCCAATTTCCTTTAACTCTGAAGATCTGTCTGTATTCATATATTTTCTTTTTCACCTTTTTGGCTTCTTGCCAGCAAGCAACGGTTAAACATAAACAAATTTAAATTTTCACCCGAACCACTTCTCAAATTTTTCTTTCCTACACCATGGTGTAGGAAAGAAAAAAATCAACAAAGGTGAAAGTAATTTTCACTTAGCTTTTCTCACAAACCATTTGGAGACCCATACAATAATAATCAAAGTAATATTTATGACAATTGCATAACCGAGTTGTTCCAAATCAACATTGCTCAAACTTTTATGACTTGGATATATCCACCTGTGTCCTAATCCAGTCATTGTGATCAAAACAAGCAAGGTCAGAGGAATTACAAAGAGAACTAAAATAATATTTAATAATTTCATATTATGTCTACTATTTTCAATTAACGCAACCACTTCTCAAATTTCTCTTTCTCCATTATTCCAGCTTCCCCATCACAAACAATCACATACTCCGCAAAATAATCTCCTCCATTTTCTGCCGTAATTTCAACGTCTAAATTTCTTCCCCATCTTTTCACAATAAACGTTAACGTCTTTTTCGAAGCAAGTAAATGATTAAAATCTCCCGAAACGATTTTTCCATTTACAGCCAAAATCTCGTCGTCTTTGCTCAACAACTTTTCTGCAGCTGAGCCTGGTGCAATAGATTCTACAAAAATCCGATCTTGTTTAGCGATGAACCGAAAACCGAAAATTCTTTCTGCTATACTTTCAGCAGGCTTTTCTTGCAACATACAACCAACCGTTTTTAGCGCTTTACTTAAACGCAATTTCAAATCGGTACGCCCGAAAATGCATTCTTCAAAAAATCCCTGCTTGTTCACTCCCGCTATTTTTGATGTGGCTTCTATAATGTCCAGTAGCGAATATCCTTTCCCTGTTTTGCCAAAATCCGTCCATAACAAACGCATCAAATCGTCCAACGACTTTGTAGCATTCGTTTGCTGGCGAATTTCTAAATCCAAAATCAACGCTACGATACACCCTTTTACATAAATGGATACTTTTCGATTGGGAATTCCCGCCACGTAACCATCTACCCACAAATCACGAGAAGATTCAGCAAGAGAAAGATTTTGATTTCCAAAATTGTCAAAGTGTTTTTTGAAACTGGAATTAAGTTCTTCGAAATATTCTTCTTTAGAAATCACACCCGAACGAACCAGAAAAAGGTCACCGTAATAGGTGGTAAATCCTTCGGCAACAAAACCTGTAGCAAAATAATTTTCTTTCGTAAAATCATAAGGCATCATTTCTGACGGCCTTATTTTTACAATATTCCAGGCATGAAACAATTCATGCGAACTTATTCCAAGCAAGTCGGCATAGCCTTTTTCCGCAATCGTTTCCGCAGGACCAAGCGTAATAACGGTAGAATTACGATGTTCCACACCATGATAATGCCTATAGGAAAGAAATTGAAATAAATAATGATATTCCTTTTCGGGGAAATCACCCATCATGGCGATTTGAGTTTCAGTATATTTTTTAAAATCTGAAATTATCTTTTCGGAGGCTATAAGATTCGTTCCTTGAATCCAAATATGAAACGAAACCTTTTGACAATCAAAGGAAAAATGCGTCAACCTAGCACTTGCAATCATTGGACTGTCTGCCAGATGGTAAAAATTTTCTGCGGTCAGCGTATGATTCTCTTTTGGCAAACCGCAAGCGATTTGATAGTTTGAAGGAACGACCAACTGAACCGAACAAGTCTCGTTTATTCTTTCTGGAACATACATCGCACAACAAATGAAATTCAGGTAAAGCTGTTCTTCGTCCAACCAACAACCTCCAGCATCCATTTGGCAAGCATAATATTGATAGCAAATTTTAACTTCTTGCGAGTTGCCAACTTCCACCCGCCAGCGATTTCTGGAAGTTTTTGCAAAAGGAAAAAAACGTCCATTTTTATCAACTGCTTTAAACTGTTTAATGTTGGCGGCATAGTTTTGGAGTTCATACCGTCCCGGCCTCCAAGCTGGCAGCTGCAATTCTATGAAAGAGGTCGTTATATTTTCAATAAAAATTTCAACATCTACGAGATGTGTAAGCGGATTAGTATAGGAAATACGGTAGTTGATCATACTATCAGTCGACGAGCGCCACATTTAATGTTGTGCGATTTTACTGTGAATATCCGACAATTACGAATAATCACAGCGAATTTTTATTAATTATGCACATGGCGCTATTTCACTAAATCGTTGAAAATAAGCTTGTATGTATAATTTTATAGATACTTTTGGTATTTAAGTAAAGCTTTCATATATTTGCAACCCTATTAATAGGTAAGAAAGAATTAGTAAAAATTATTTAAAGATATACTGCAATGAAAAGGACGTTTCAACCTTCCAATAAAAAGAGAATAAACAAGCATGGCTTCAGAGAAAGAATGTCTACTGCTAATGGAAGAAGAGTAATTACTGCAAGAAGAAGAAGAGGCAGAAAAAGACTTACCGTTTCTGATTCTATAGCTAAGAAATAATACCCTCGAAATAATTAAAATTTTAGGCAGAAGAATAATTTAGTGTTGTTCTTCTGTTTTTTCATTTTTACCAAACTTGTTGTACAGCCAGTTTTCCTCTAAGCTGAATTCCATTCCCTGATATAATATAATTGTAAATACCTGTTGAAAGTGCGTAGACATGGTGTGCTATTTGAGCAGAGCCTGCCGCTATCTTATCTTTTGCCACTATTTGCCCCGCATTATTATACAGCACCCATTCCATATCTCCTGCTACTGGACTAGAAAGTTGCGTATAGATAATTTTATCTCCTGGCTCAAAATAGCCAGAAGAAACTACTGTGCTTTCAGATTCTTTTAGGACGACTATTTGAAATGCCGTTTTTTGATTATTAAGATCTACCTCTGTCAGTTTATAATACACTAATTTTTGAGGGGAACTTAAATAATCCATGTATTCATATTGCTGACTGCTCGAAGAAGAACCTTTCCCATCAATAAAAGCGATCGTTTCAAAATTAGCTGCATCATAACTGCGGGACAACTCAAAGCCTTTAACATTCACTTCATCACTAGTAGACCATGTCAATTGGTTTTTTTCCGCATTTACTCTATTGCCAGCAAAAGCTTGTAAAGATAGAGGCAACGCACAGGATCCTGCGTTTAGAAGTATCATTGGACCTATAACACCGCTCGGATATTTTATACAATAATTAGCGGCGACTGCAGAGTAAGCAAGTTTAGCATTCCCCCCAGCAATATCCGTAGCATCAAGTGTGCGTACATCTGAACCGTTAAAAAGAGCATAATTCATTACTTTTCCTGTAGCTATAATATGTCCCAATCCATGAGCATGACCGAGTTCGTGTAAGGATACCGATTCAAAATCGTAAGTAGTGCCTGCTGCAATTGATGCTCCAGGACCATAATTCCAAGTATAGCCTGCTAAAGGCGGGTCTTGAAACCGAATGTCGATGTCGGAAGTATACCATTCTGTATTTTGCATAGTACAACTGCCATTGCTAATGGCAAGATAAGTTGAGACCGCTTGCCCTAAAACTCCAGCAGGTAGAGTAGGGTCATAAAAAACAGTATTAATACCATCATTCGCTGCCACAGCATTAGAGGTAGTTGTAGCACTAACACTGTAGTTAATAAAAGTATTACAACGCCATGTAACTAGTGCTCTTTCAAAAGCTGCGACAGCTAGAGCGTTGGCCGCAAACGTTGTGTTCAATTGAAAAATATAGCCTCCAGATCCTGATTGATTGACAAGATAGAAACGCTGACGGGTAGCAGAAGCGAAGCCTGAAAAAATATTATTTATTTCAAGATGCGAATAGTTTACGGTGTAGGGAATGGTAAAAGTTCCATTTACTGTTATGGCTCCCGTACCTGCCTGTCTCGGCACTTTCATTGCAATTTGAGCATCTGACCAAGAAATAATATCCGTGGTTGGAACGGGAGATTGAATCAACGTTGCTCCTCCATTGTCTGCATTACTATACTCTACCATACCAACTGTAGCTCCAAATCCACTGCCAGAGATCGTAATCTGATCGGCGACGTTTATGGTACCACCAATTCCAGGATTAGGGCTTGCCGTTGAGATAGAAGTAATCCTAGCATTACTTGATCCTGTAGTTATTTTAGGTTTAAGAAAATAAGAACGCGCTATATAAGTATATCCGTCTGGAGTCAAGGCATGCAAACCAGAAATTTGATTTATTTTCTTAAACAAAGCTACTTCCGAGAGCGGGGCTTCACTAAGCAGGTCATGATAGAGCCCATCTTGGTAGGTGAATTTTCCTTGCGAACAACCATAGGCACACATTTGAGGAATATCAGGATACATCTGTCTGAAATCCTTATTATCAATACTAGTATTATCTCCAGTAAGAAGTAAAGTCATTTCATGATCTGCGTCCATCTCTAAGGCAGGCTGAACTAGTTCAGCCCTGTTTTCCAGCACGCCACCCTCAGAAATTACTACGATCGTTTTACGACTGGAATGGCCTTTCAGATATGCCTTCACCGCTACAAGATTGGAAGTAAAAATACGATTGCCAGAAGAAAGATAGGGAGTACTTTGAATTACCCTTCCTTGAATTATCGTAGAGGCATTTACAACCCTTTTACTAAGGCTCAAAGGAGCCATCATACACTGTGAATAGCCACCCATTATGGAAACTATGAAAAAGAGTACGGAAAAAATATACAATGACAACAGACGCATTTCTATGAATTCTTTTTAATTATTTAAAGTCAAAATAAATCTATAAATTGATTTATAATAAAGATATGGGTTTTAATAATGAATATTGATAGTACATTCGAAAAAATGAACGAAACATTTGATTTTAATAGAGAAGAGCACTTAAAAAGCAAAAAAAACATTGACTTACTTTTTGCCAAGGGGAAAGGTATATCCTCAAATCCTGTGCGCCTGATCTATTACAAAGAGGAAAATGAACGACCTTTGCCTCAAGTATTATTTTCTGTATCCAAAAGAAATTTCAAAAAAGCAGTGGATAGAAACCGAATTAAGAGACAAATGAGGGAAATATACCGCTTAAACCGCAATAGGCATTTCTTGCCTGAAAATGCAAATGCCTATCTATTAGCCTTTATTTATATTGCCAAAGAAAAAATCCCCTTTATTATATTAGAAAAAAAACTAAATTTAGCTTTGGAACGTTTAAAAGTTAGTGGCAAAGAAGCTTAATTAGATATTTGTCCTTATTTTAATTTGATAGCATAAACCTCTTATCATGAAAAAATATAAATTATATATACTTGGCTCTGTCCTTGCTTTTACCACTATAGGTTTATACTCATTTACCCAATCGGATAAATATTTCGAGATCGCAAAAAACCTGGATATTTTTGCTACCCTTTTCAAGGAAGTAAATACCTATTATGTAGACGATGTAAATCCTAATAAATTCATGAAAGATGGTATTGATGCCATGCTGGAAAATCTGGATCCATATACCAATTACATTCCAGAAGACGAGATCGAAGATTACCGCACACACATGACTGGTCAATACGGTGGTATTGGTGCTGTAATTGGAACGCGTAACGATCATGCGATGATCCTTATGCCTTATGAAGGATTCCCCGCTCATAAAAGCGGGCTTATGATTGGTGATGAAATAATTTCCGTAGACGGTTTTGAAACAAAAGGAAAAAACACTTCTGAGATCAGTAAATTATTAAAAGGTCAGGCTGGCACGCCAGTAAAAGTAAATATAAAAAGATATGGCTTACCCAATACCTTTGATGTTGTCATAACCAGAGAAAAAATTAAGATAGACAATGTACCATACTTCGGTATGATAAATGAAAAAACAGGGTACATCAAACTTTCTGAGTTTACAAACAATGCGTCTAAGGATGTAAAAAATGCGCTTACTGAATTGAAAGCCAAAGGAGCGAAAAGTATAATCTTCGACCTTCGCGACAATCCAGGTGGATTATTGAACGAGGCCATTAATATTTCAAATATTTTTATTCAGAAAGACAAACCTATCGTAAGTACAAAAGGCAAAACTACAGAGTGGAACAAAATCTACTATGCTACGAGCAGTCCAGTAGACACTGATATTCCTTTAGTAATGCTAACGAGCACGAGAAGTGCTTCTGCTTCAGAAATTGTTTCTGGCGTGATCCAAGATTACGACAGAGGAATAATTATTGGGCAACGTTCTTATGGAAAAGGTCTGGTACAAGCCACGCACCCTCTTTCCTACAATTCTCAATTAAAAATTACTATTGCGAAATATTACACACCAAGTGGTAGATGTATTCAAGCCATTGACTATACGCATAGAAACGAAGACGGCAGTGCAGGAAAAATTCCCGATTCTTTGCGCAATGCTTTCAAAACTAAAAATGGCAGAACCGTATACGATGGCGGTGGAATAACGCCAGACATCGCAGTAGAGCGCAAAACAGTTGCGCCTATAATTGGCAGTCTGTACAGCAAAAATATACTCTTTGATTACGCAACTTTATACGCTTCTAGTCATAAAACTATTGCCCCAGCAAAAGAATATGTATTTACGGATGCCGACTATTCTGATTTTCTAAAGTGGTTGGCAGGAAAAGAATACGACTACAAAACAAAGGTGGAAGGCACTTTGGACGAATTAGAAAAAATTTCTAAAACAGAAAAATACTACGATGGCATAAAAGACCAAATCGAGTCTTTGCGCAAACAAGTAAGCCACAATAAAGAAAAGGATTTAATTACGTTCAAAGAAGATATAAAAGAGATGATTGAAGAGGAAATCATCTCTAGGTATTACCTTCAAAAAGGGATTGTAGAAGCCTCGTTTGACGACGATGAAGACATCAGGGCAGCGCTAAAAATTTTAGATAATCAA
>JAYTHK010000400.1:0-8045 GCA_043732665.1 Cytophagales bacterium
ACTAAAATCATTGAGACAGTAGCAGGTAGAGTAATCTTCAATCTTAACGTGCCGAAAGAAGTTGGTTTTATCAACGAACTTCTCACTAAGAAAAAATTACAATTGATCATTGGTCAGATTTTTAAAATTTCAGGAATGGCACGTACCGCTAAATTTCTGGATGATATTAAGACACTTGGATTCCAAATGGCATTCAGAGGTGGTCTTTCTATTGGTCTTTCTGATGTACAAGTGCCAGATGTTAAAGATGTTCTTATAGCACAAGCCAAACAAGAAGTTGATGCGGTTTGGAATAATTACTTGATGGGGCTTATTACAGACAATGAGCGTTATAACCAAGTGATCGATATCTGGACAAGAATTAACTCTCAAATCACTGAGACGTTGATGAAACAGCTTGAGGCAGATCAACAAGGTTTCAACTCTATCTACATGATGATGCACTCAGGAGCTCGTGGTTCTAGAGAACAAATACGTCAGTTAGGTGGAATGAGAGGTCTTATGGCTAAACCTCAAAAAAATCTTCAAGGTTCAGTAGGTGAGATTATTGAAAACCCAATTCTTTCTAACTTTAAAGAAGGTCTTGACGTAATCGAATACTTTATCTCTACACACGGTGCTCGTAAAGGTCTCGCCGATACAGCACTTAAAACAGCGGATGCGGGTTATTTGACTCGTCGTCTTGTAGACGTTGCTCAGGATGTTGTAATCAATGAAATGGATTGCGGTACTTTAAGAGGTCTTATGGTTACGGCATTGAAAGACAATGAAGATATCGTTGAACCACTTTCTGAACGTATCCTTGGTCGTGTGAGTGTTCACGATATGTACCATCCTGTTTCACTTGAACTTTTGGTATCATCTGGACAAGAAGTAACAGAGGAAATAGCAAAGGCAATCGACGACTCTGGATTAGATGGAATTGAAATACGTTCTGTATTGACTTGCGAAACTAAAAGAGGTGTATGTGCTAAGTGTTACGGTCGTAACCTTACAACAGGTAGAATGGTACAGAAAGGTGAAGCAGTAGGTGTTATTGCTGCTCAATCAATCGGAGAGCCAGGTACTCAGTTGACACTTCGTACTTTCCACGTGGGTGGTACGGCTTCGAACATTGCAGTAGAAGCTTCTATTAGAGCTAAATTTGATGGTGTTGTTGCTTTCGAAGAATTGAAAACGGTAACTACTACTAACGCAGAAGGTGAAAAAGTAACAGTGGTACTTGGTCGTTCTGGAGAACTTAAATTGATGGATGAAAAAGGCGAACGTACTTTAATTAGTAATCACGCTCCTTATGGTGCATTCATTAAAGTAAAAGAAGGACAAAAAGTTAAAAAAGGCGAAGAGCTTTGTAACTGGGATCCATATAATGCCGTAATTCTTTCTGAGTTTGATGGTAAAGTTGATTTTGATGCAATCGTTGAAGGTGTTACTTTCCGTGAGGAATCAGATGAACAAACTGGTCACAGAGAAAAAGTAATTGTAGACACAAAAGATAAAACTAAGAACCCTGCCATTATTGTAAACTCTAAAAAAGGAGATCAAAGAATGTACAATATTCCAGTAGGTGCTCACTTAGCAGTAGAAGCGGGTCAGGAAGTAAAACCTGGTCAGATTTTGGTGAAAATACCAAGAGCTATTGGTAAAACAAGAGATATTACCGGGGGGCTTCCAAGAGTTACAGAATTATTTGAAGCGAGAAACCCTTCAAATCCTGCTGTAGTTTCTGAGATTGATGGTGTAGTTACTTATGGTACAGTAAAACGTGGTAGTAGAGAAATTTTTGTAGAGTCTAAAGACGGTATCAAGAAAAAATACATGGTACCTCTTTCTAAACATATCCTTGTTCAGGATAATGACTTTATCAGAGCTGGTGCGGCGTTATCCGATGGTGCAATTACACCTTCTGATATACTTGGTATCAAAGGGCCAACTGCGGTTCAAGAGTATTTAGTAAATGAAATTCAAGAAGTATACCGTTTGCAAGGTGTGAAAATTAACGACAAACACATTGAGTGTATCGTTCGTCAAATGATGCAGAAGGTTCATATTATTGAAGCAGGTGATACGGGATTCTTGCAAGGACAAGTAGTAGATAAAATTACTTTCCGTAAGGAGAACGATGAGATCCTTGATAAAAAAGTGGTAATCGACCCAGGTGATTCAGAAAATTTGAAACCAGGTCAGATTGTTACGGCTAGAAGATTGAGAGATGAAAACTCAAGTCTGAGAAGAAAAGACATGAGATTGGTGCAAGTAAGAGATGCAGAAGCTGCGGTTTCTCAATCTAATTTACAAGGTATCACTCAAGCGTCTTTAGGTACTGAAAGCTTTATTTCTGCAGCTTCTTTCCAGGAAACTACAAAAGTATTGAGTGAAGCATCTATCAGAGGTAAAGTTGACTTCTTGAAAGGACTGAAAGAAAATGTGATCGTGGGTCACTTAATTCCAGCAGGTACAGGTCAGAGAGAGTTTAACGACATGGTTGTTGGTTCTAAAGATGAGTACGAAGCGTTGGTTGCTTCGAAGGAAGCTTTCAAAGAAGCGAATAGTAAGAAAGAAGAAATGGTTAAATAATTTTTAACCAAGACGATAAAAGACCCCAGATTTTCGAGAGAGAGTCTGGGGTTTCTTTTTTAGATACTTGTTGCAAAATTCTAGATGCGGAAATTCGTAGTATCTGGAATCTAAAAATCTAGTATCTTGCATATAGAATCTTGTATCTAAAAATTAAGAATATGTCAAAAGAAAACAACCTGCCAGAAAATCAAATAAACATAGAGCTAAGCGACGAAGTAGCAGAGGGGATCTATTCCAACCTCGCAATGATCGCACATTCTAATAGTGAGTTCGTAATTGATTTTATTCGCCTTATGCCTGGTGTGCCAAAGGCAAAAGTAAAAGCCAGAGTAGTTGTTACTCCCGAGCATGCAAAAAGATTGTTATTGGCCTTGCAAGATAATATCAGGAAGTACGAAGAGATGTTTGGCTCTATAAAACAGCATCAAGAGCAGACTAGCTTTCCTATGAATTTTAGTGGAACAGTGGGAGAGGCTTAGTTAGAAATTTCAACTGTGTTCTGAAATTTGCTTATTGTCTATTTCGTAAGAAGTGAAAAGTGAAAGATAAGTAGGGGCTTCTTTGTCTTTTCCTTTTCACTTCTCACCAAAAAAGATATTTTTACCGCCCATAATTATCGTGAGATTCTTCAAAGTATTTTTCATATCGATAAATAAGATCAATATTGGCAACTTCGTTATCGGTGAGTCGGTCTCATACGTATACGCATAAAGGCACGTGTCAATCTAGTTTATCAAACATAGTAAGCACTTCCATATTCTGGAATGCATAACCATGTCGGGCATATATTTCGTTGCGCATGTATTTCAGATCTTCAGGAAGCATATTAGACACATCAGTTTCTTCTCGTAGCTTTGTAGACCCTTGCGGGCAAGTTCCTAGCTCAAGATTGTAGCTGAATATTTTTTGGATAAAGAATATTTTTAGAACCAGTAGCCTTTGTATTAAAAGGAGTCCAATCGCCTTCTAGTGTTTGGTTGTTTTGATTGATGGTAAACATAAATTGTCCATCGTATTTATTGTCTCTAGGTTCTTTCATTACGGCTGAATATATTCCATTCCCTTTGTCTTCTATTTCACATTTTATTTCTCTGTAGTTGCCAGTACATAAGCTATGTCCTGTAATTGTTGTTTCATTTGCCATAGCGATAAAAATATTAATTTTAGTTTGTCCAAATTTATCTATCCAACAACCAAGTAGACTATTGCCTGTAGGATTTCGTGTATTTTTTAACGCCTCTTCAATTTTGATTTGGTCTGCAGATTTTTCGGGACCTATTTTTCTAGCATCCTTTTTTAAAGCATTTTTTTTGCTGAAGCAGTTGTATCTTTTTGTATATTAGTAGTTTTGTTTTCATTGCTGCTTGTGCAGGATGCAATGAAAAATGAAATGATAAGGAATAGTATATTCTTTTTCATAAGGTTTAGATTTTGTAGTTATTAAATACAATGAATTTATCTATTGGAAAAATATAAAAACATATTTTTATATACGGTATTTTTTTTAGTTTTTTAATACTAAGGATTACACTTCCTTATCTCTCATTGAGCGATAATATAGCATTCCTTCAAATTAAACAATGGGTAATAAGTAATGAGATCTGGAAATTTAGTTTTTATACTCTTGTTTTTACAAACATATTTTTATTGTTAGCTGGTTTTACAAAATTTTCTGATTATATCTTGAAAAAAAATAAAACAATACATCGCACAGTTGGTTATTCTTATATTTTAATTTTGTTATGCACTTCCGCCCCAGCAGGGTTTGTGATGTCGTTGTATGCGAATGGCAGAATTTATTCTCAGATAGCTTTTACTACACTAAGCATTTTATAGTTTTCTTTTACATTGATCGCTTTTCAAAAGGCCAAACAAAAGGACTTTGTTACCCATCGAAACTTTATGATTCGTAGCTATGGACTTACTTTGTCAGCGCTTACGCTTCGTGCATGGAAGTTCACTATAGTAGAGTTTCTTCGGTCTAATCCAATGGATGTATATATAGTAGTAGTCGGATGGTTAGGATGGATTCTAAATTTAATTTTAGGAGAGTATATTATAAGGAGAAAAAATGTCCGAACCGCTGATATATATGACTAGAGGATTAGTATGATTTTTGTTTGATTTATTTTCACCCACGTGCGAAAAATAGTAAATTTAGTTTTATCTTAAATGGAATTTGTAATTAACCAGCGTTATAAGCTGCTACAAATTCTTTAGCAAATTCTTCTAGTTTTACCTTTCTTAATTTGGCCGGTTTTTTTTTCAGTAATCCGCTTCCATTTCTCCCGCGCGCAATGCTTTGCCCATCGCTATATAGCCTTCTGTAATTGTTGGGTATAAACCTGCTTGTACCATATCTTGCGAGGATTGTTCGTCTGTGAATTCCACATAAGAAATGCCTAGTTTATTTATTGCTTTTACTAATATAGTTGTGACCTCACTCCAGGTGCGCTCGTCGCTGGCGATCTATCGAACGGTTTGTCCTTTAAAGTTTAGATTTAACAATTCTTCTGTTGCAGCTTCTGCAATATCAGAAGTATGTGTTAAAATTAATTTGTGATTAGGCCCTTGAGTACTTCCAATAATCCCAGCATGTTTGATAAGTGAAATCATGGAAAAAAGGTTGTAGTAAAAATAACTTGGACGTAAAAATATAGAATTTACCTCTTTCAATTCGATTAATTTTTCTTCTAGATAACCAACTCCATCTATAGGGCCAAAACCTTTTCTCATGTGCGCACCAATACTGCTTAGCAATACAACATTCTTAATGTGATTACTTATCACGGCTTCGATATAATTGTCGGCTACTTTGCTTTGATATTTGAACTAGTTCGTTACCGTCCATTTAGGTGGAATAATCAAGTATAAAGCGTCGGATCCTGCAAAAGTGGTTTTTAGAAAGCTAATATCTTCAATACTGCCTACTACAGCTTTAGCGCCAAGGGCTTCGATGTCTTTTTTCTTGTCTGCACTTCTGCACTACTAGTAACGACTATAACGGAATGCTCTGCAGCGATTAATTTTAGTACGATTGGTTTACTAATATGGCCTATTGACCCAGTGATTATATAGTTCATAGTCTTTTTTATTTTGAAGTATAATTACACAAATGTATATTTATACTTACCAAAAGGTAAGTACTTACTAGAAAGTATGTATTAAATAAATCTACTAGTAATATGCATGCGATAAAAGAAAGTTCCACTAATCAGCTTAATAAAAAAGATATACTAAATAAATGTCCCGTCACGTATACGCTTGAGAAAATTGGAGGGCGATAGAAGCCGCTTATTTTATATAATCTTCAAGATGGTAAAAAGCGTTACAATGAACTTAAAAAAGCGATGCCACTTATTTCAGAAAAAATGCTTATTAAACAATTAAGGGAATTGGAAAAGATGAGCTCGTTCTCAGGAAAGCCATGCCTGTAGTGCCTCCGCATCTGGAATACAGTTTGACGAAAAATGGAAAAGAGATTGGCCCAGTGCTTGGAGCGATGACCGTTTGGGGAATGAAAAATTTAAAAAAGTAGGCTGTTTGAAATCAGAATATTTCTAATCTATCTGTGGCATAAATTTCTATTTAGAAAGACCGACTAATATTTTCAGAGACTCTTTTCCAGATAAATTTCTGGATCTGCAAGCGAGTACAAATGAAATTAGAAAGCTGGAAGCTATATTGATGAGTCCTATAATAATTACACCTACAAAAACGGTGATAATTAAATCTAATGAAAATGAGGCTTCGCTTCCTGCGGCTATAGCAAAGTTTCCAGAAGAAATCGTAACATGTCGGATGTCAAAAGGAAGACCTATGAATTTCCCAATGTTGCCCGCCATTCCTAAGCAAAAACCTAAGAATAAATTTCCAATAATAGCGCCTAAGTTTTTTTCAGTGAATGCCGCTATTTTTTTTCGTTTTTCTAAGCTGTATATTTTTATCAGCGAGGAGTGTTTTACAATGCGCTCTGAAATCTCAGAATAAACGACTTTATTGTCTATATAGCCGATAACAAGCCCGGATAGTGATAGGAAGATTCCAGTAATAAAAGCATATATAAGTGATCCACTATAAAAAGGATGATTGGAGTATAAGTGAGCGTTAGACTCTGCCGTATCAAATACTGAATAATTAGAATAATGATAAAGTAGCCACGCTGATAAAAAACAAAAGGGTAGAACGATTGCCAAATTTCCAATAAGGGAGATAAGCTGACTACGAATAATTTGTTGAAACATTAGCCAAGGTTTTTTACCTGAGTTATTTCCATTGTCAATACTTTCGGCAATGAAAGATGCTGTCATGGCTGGTTGTTTAGTAGCCAGTGTTAAGTGAGTTAAGTGCATAAACACAAATCCTAATCCATAATTTAGTCCAAATAAAAACCCCTCAAAAAATAACGATAGGTGTAAGCCGTGAATTAAATGTTTAATATATACTAAAAATACTACGACCAATCCTCCTCCAAGAGCAGATCGAAATAATGTTTGATTTTCTTTTTTAGAAAATCCGATATAATGTTCCCCTTTTTCTGAAATATGACTAACTATTCTATAAACTAACATGCTCGTATTTTCTTTTATTAATTTTCGAACGCTGTTTTTGGTGTGTTCTGCTTTTGCTAATTCTTTGATTAGTTTCGACAAAGAAGGTGTTTTGTTATTATCTTGTTTCGTAGTAACTAAATTTAATAATAATCGAATTCTGTCAAAGTGTTGTTGAGCGCGTTTTAGTAAAAAAATTAAATGAAGACTGGTGCCTATCTTGTCTTTTTTTGCTTGAAGGTCGGTGAATAATTTTTCTGCTTGATTGAGGAGCAGAATTATATTTTGTAATTCTATGTGATTGATTTCTGAATTTTTATTTTCTGAATATTTTTTTACAAATAAAGATAGTTGATGATTTAATTTGAAAAATGACGAATTGCTATTGATAGTTTCTGGTAGTTTATTTGCCAAATAAGGGTCTATGCCTATCGTAGTTAGCCTATGGCATAATATAATAATGGCGTCACATAGCTGCTGAACTAATTTTTCGGAATAAGCCGATAGCTGATTTGCATCTATTAAATTAATTAAGATCTCCCAGTTTGAAGAATTGAATTTTTCTAACCAAAGGTAATCTTTTGGGTTGTTGAAAATGAAATTTATAAAATGACTAAATTCGTTTTCAGGTATATTGTTAGGTAAAATTTTATGTTTTATTCGTTTGGCTATTTCTGAAAAAAATCCGCCGTTTGAATTGATTCCATAATCTGAAAAAGCATTTACAAAATAAGTATTATCCAATGTTGTAAAACAAAAATCGGTTAGTTCTTTTTTGAAAATGGTATCGTCAGATTTCTGAAGTAGCAGTTGTTTGACTCTTTCATTAAATGTCTCGGTACTCTTATCTGAGAAATGCCTTAACTCTTCGATGAAGTGTTTTAGTTGCGCGTAATTGTTGGAGGATAAAGTCAT
>JAYTHK010000401.1:0-2352 GCA_043732665.1 Cytophagales bacterium
CTGACGCCATAAGAATTAACAATGTCTCGCTTAGAAAACTCCGAAACGGTAGCCAATCGGGCTGCTTTTTTTGCAAATTTTGGAAAGAAATAATTATAATAACTTCTAGTAAGCCAAGGAAGGTCTTTCGGACGGTGCAAGAAGTTTATATCATGAATAACATTTAATGTTTTTACCGAAGAGCAAAGCGGCATGTAGCCATCGGGAGAAATGAAATAGTCTGCTTTTATCTTTTTGAGGGCGGAAGACACCGCAAATTCAAAATATAAATAATAAAGAAACGGATGTCTCGCTTGAGGAAATAATACAATTGGCGTTACATTCTTTTCAAAAATAAATTTTTCACTGTATGGTCGGTCAAATAGGAAGAAAAACTGGTGCTCGGGATGATTTTTGGTAATGCGCTTCAATGTTTCGTAAGTAAACCAGCCGATTCCTTCCAGCCTATCTTCCAACAACAACCTCGTATTTACCGCTATGTTCAATGCCTTTGCCATTATTATGCTATACGAAATCTAAGCATTAGATGTTCTATTTCAAAAAAAATAGCCAGAAAACTGAGGGCTGCCTCATTTAACATTTAAACATGCTTAAGAGCCCCACCTAAATCCTCCCCCAAGGGGAAGATTTAGGTGGGGCTCTTAAGCATACTATTCAGCCATTAAACAAAGTGACATTTTTAAATGCGAGCCCTGTGAGAAAACTATTAGCCAATCACAATACCCAACATTCTATCTATTTGCTTTTCGAACTGCTGAAGCGTCAAAATCTCTTGTATTATTTGCATTTCCTGATCTGTATCTTTAATGGTCATAAGTTCTTTTCTTTTCTCACGAATCAAAAATTTTGCAAAAAGCCTCTTATATTTTAAAACCGCCTTGGGCGTATTTTGTTCTAGCAATTCATAATCTTCGGGTACAATGATTCCAAATTTTTGCCAGCCGCCACTTATCTGGTACTTATCTACCATAAAGTTAATAGCGAGTTTCTTTATTTCCTCGTCTTGACTTTCCAGAAAAAAGTTTTTCGTTATTTCGTTTCCTTTGTTTAGCTCTTCTACAACAACGTTTCTTATTTTTAAATAAAGTGGATTATTGCTTTCCACATCTTGGGTTTCTTCCAGCAGATATTCCACCACCTTTCTACCTTCGATGGCCTCTCCTCCAAGAAGGATAATTAATTTCAGTATGCTAAGTTCATGTTCTTGCAGCAGAGAAAGTAATTTGTCGACATCGGGCTCTGGTTCTCCTGTTGTTATGAGTGGATATTCTTCCTCTACATTATAACTGCTAACTTCTTCGTACGCTTGCGCTTCTTTTTTTTTGCTTTTATCCTGTCTGCGCTTTATTTCTACTTTGTTGTATTCGGAAATCAGAACCTGCTCGTCTATTTCCATCAGTTTTGAGCACTGTTTGAAAAATAGCGCTCGCTTGATCCCGTCAGGTATTTTGGAAATACTCGTTACAATATCTTTGATAATTCCAGCCTTCTTTATTGGATCGTTGGCTGTTTCTTCAAGAAATAATTCTGTTTTAAAACTGATAAAATCTTTCTTATTTTCTTTGATGAAAGTCTTGAATTTTTCACCGCCTATTTTGCGAACATAACTATCTGGGTCGTCGTTGTCAGGAAAGAGTACTACGTTTACGTTCAATCCTTCTTCCAGAATCATATCTATACCACGCAGCGAAGCCTTGATACCAGCAGGATCGCCATCGTAAAGTACGGTGATATTTTCAGTATATCTTTTTATGAGGCGAATTTGATCTTCGGTAAGCGATGTACCAGAAGAAGCCACCACATTTTCTACGCCTGCCTGATGCAAGGAAATTACGTCCGTATAGCCTTCTACCAAAAAACAATTATCTTCGTTTCGGATCGAATTTTTGGCTTGAAAAATTCCGTAAAGGATTTTACTTTTAGAATAAACTTCCGTTTCTGGAGAGTTAATGTATTTTGGTTGATTCTTGTCGGTTTTTAAAATTCTTGCACCAAAGGCAATTGGTTTTCCGCTAAGATTATGAATAGGAAAAACAACTCGTCCTCTGAAACGGTCGTAGTGCTTACGGTCATTTTTATCGTTGGCATTTTCGCGGGCAAGAATAAGTCCTGCCTTTTCCAGCATTTCCGTTTTGTAACCTTCTTGTACTGCCTTTTTCAGCAAACCGTCCCACCCATCAAGCGCATAACCGAGTTCAAACTTTTTAATAGTTGCTTCCGAAAAACCGCGTTCTTTGAAATAGCTTAACCCAATCGCTTTGCCGTCTTCGTTGTTGATCAACAAATCTGCGAAATAATTTTTCGCATAGTTGAGTACAATATACAAACTGTCTCGTTCGTTTTGTTGCTGAA
>JAYTHK010000402.1:0-2340 GCA_043732665.1 Cytophagales bacterium
TCGGAATTATTAATGCAACAAGTTTTTATCCTACTAAAAACCTCGGTGCTATAGGCGACGGCGGAGCGATTACAACTGACAATGATGATTTGGCTAAAAAAGTACAGCTATTGCGCAACTATGGTTCTGAAATAAAATACCACAACGAAATACAAGGATACAACTCCAGGCTTGACGAACTACAAGCGGCGGTGCTAAGTATCAAACTCGATTTTCTTGATCAATGGAATAACGAGCGCATTCAACTTGCACAGTATTATAACGAAAAATTATCTAATGTCGAAAATCTCTCTATTCCTACTTATGGCAAAGATTTCAAACACGTCTTTCATTTATATGTTGTCAGAGTGAAAGAAAGAGAAAAAATAATCGAACATTTGAATAAACATTCGATACAAACAGCGATCCATTATCCTATCCCACCATACAAACAAGAAGCGTATAAGTATATGAATATTCAGGCAAAAGATTATCCGATTACTGAAAAAATAAAAACGGAATGCCTGTCACTACCGATGTATCCTGGTCTAAAGAAAGAGGAACAGAATTTAATTATTGAGGCTATAAAACGTTTCTAGTAATTAAACTACGTCGACTTCTTCACAAATTTCGTTAAGAGAACAATCTGCTGACCATTTACTTTTCCTTCTATTTGCTCAGAATTAGTATCTACAAGCATAATATTTCGTACCGCAGTACCGCGTTTTGCAATAAAATTTGCACCTTTTACATCCAGGTCTTTTATTAATACAACAGTATCTCCTGTCGCTAAAAGAGCATCGTTACTATCTTTATGAATTATAACATCATCCGCTTCTTCACTGTTATTTCCTATTTTAGCCCAGGCCAGCGTTTCTTCATCCAAATATAAAATATCCAGTAAATCTTGAGGCCAGCCTTCTGCTTTCAATTTATTTAATATTCTCCAAGCCATTACTTGCACTGCTGGAACTGGACTCCACATGCTATCGTTCAAACACCTCCAATGATTAGCTTCCATTTTTAAAGGGTCTTCAATCTGCTGAACACATGTTTGACATGCGTAAATACTTTGCGCTGCACTATTATTAGAGGGTTCAACAGCAAATGCTAGAAGGTCTTTCGAATTTCCACACAACTCACATTCAGCAGCGCTTCTTTGTTCTAATTCTTTATCAATATTCATGTTTAAGGATTGGATAGTATTATAAATATAGGCTATTATCGCTTATGATAAAATTACTGTATTAAACAGAGAATGCTAATATAAGTTACCTATTTTTCAATCTTGAGTAACTTCCTTCTTTATTTTGAGCAATACGGTGAATAAGAGTAGTCCAGAAAATGGATCAAAAAAACTGAAAGAAGAAATTCATAAAAGTTAAAATTATTTGCTCGGTTATCCTGAAATTGTTAACTTTGAACACGTTATTTAAACTACTATATCTAATTTCAAACTATTAAATTCTGTTTCAACTATGATCAAGCCAGCTATTTCAAAAATATCAATTCTTATGTTACTCGTATTAATTACCGTTGCCTGTAAAAAAACTTATGCGGTAAAAATAATCAACAACTACCCAGATGAACTAACAAACGTAAATATAGGTCCAGCTAATTTTGGAACGCTCACTTCTGGCAGTACATCTCCGTATGTGGATATATCAGAAGGTTCAAATGCTATATCTGGAAATGATAATACAAATGCTAACATCCATCTTACAGGTAAGGTTTCAATGAGTGGAGGCCATGGAAAAAACACAGGAACTGTAACAATCAATTCTAATGGATCTTTAGGTTTCATAATAGATAAAAAATAATTAAGGTCTACTCGTTAAGTTATTATATCTTTTACTAAAGAGACTCACTCAGAACAGCGAATAGCTAACACTCCAAGGAGATCTCCTTAATAAGATAAGAAAGAAATTGGTTAAAAGAAATTTAAATTATTTCAACCACTTAACCATATCAACAAACATGTCGTTGCCAAGAGTATGACCTTCGTCATACTCTTTGTAGGTTAGATTTAAACCCAGCTCTTTTAAATAAGCATAACTTTCACGAGCGTAATCAATAACGAGGACATTATCTTTTGTACCATGAGTTATAAATATCTTCAACTCTTTTAATTTCTCCGTTACTTTAACATTCGGTTTTATATTTTCCAATATCCTACCACTCAAAGCAAGAATACCTTTTATTTTATCAGGATTTGTCAACCCAATAGAATAGCACATTATGGCGCCTTGGCTAAAACCACATAAATAAACTTGTTTGTCGTCAAATTTTTGTTGGGTTTTAAGTTCTTCAATAAATTGAAGAAGAAGTACTCTGCTTTTATCTGCTTCGCCTATATTCGCA
>JAYTHK010000403.1:0-7981 GCA_043732665.1 Cytophagales bacterium
GTTCACAGATAAAATAATGAGTGACATGCAATTATTGAAAGGTATTAGTTCCACTGATATTTTATTTAGAATATTTTAATACGATTGTAGACCTTTTGGTGGTAAGGAGAAAAATTCTGATGGAATAGAAGTTGACTTTTCTAAATCACCCTCTTTTCACGCCGCTAAAGGATTTCATGGTGACTTGAGAACTTATCCGCAAGTTGCATTAAGATTAGGCGATCTTTCTTTTGATGGATGGAAGATAGACTCTAAAGACAGTAAAAAACTCAAGCTTGACTTTAAACAAAAAGGCGTAGATATGAAAATTGGTTTAGATATTGCTTGGATTGCAGGTAGAAAAACGGTTGATAAGATTGTTTTAGTAGCGGAGGACTCTGATTTTATTTCTCCAATGAAATCGGCTAGGCGCAAAGGTATTTTAGTTTATTTAAATACTACGGATCAGAAACAAATAAAGATCGAATTAAAAGAGCAAGCTGATTTTATAATATAAATCGAGTTTTAGTTTGTCATCTAAAAGAAGATTTGTTTTTATTATTAGTTTTTATTCAGAAATAAATACTGGTCTTATTTAAATACGGAATACTTCTTGATCTTGAGTACGGTTTTATTAATTCAAAATTTAAAATTCAACATTCATAATTCCTTACTCTCCTTTCTCCATCAACACTCTAAACGTAGTGCCAATTCCAGCCTCTGATTCTAATACAAAAATTTTCCCGTTATGATAATTTTCTACAATACGTTTCACCAGTGTTAGCCCTAAGCCCCAGCCACGCTTCTTCGTAGTATAGCCAGGCTTGAAAACATCTTTAAATTTAGAACGAGGCACCCCTTTTCCAGTATCAGAAATGTCGATAGCAATTTTATGATTTACTTCAGATATTTTCAAGGTAAGCCGTCCAATGCCGTCCATGGCGTCGATACCGTTTTTGCAGATATTTTCCAGTACCCAATCGAAGAGCGGTTTGTTTATTTTTATTGTAGTAGTTGAAGAGACTTCTGTTTTTACTACGAACACTACTTTTTTAGAAGTACGGGAATCAAGATAATTCACAATGTCATTCACGGTTGCAAGAGCATTTTCATTTTTAGGTGCAGGTGCAGAACCAATATTAGAAAAACGTGCCGTAATCATTTCTAGTCGTTGAACGTCTTTTTCTAATTCAATAGCAGTCTCTCTGTTTTCTGGTGTCGATTTTAAAATTTCTACCCAAGCAATAAGCGAAGATAAAGGCGTACCCAATTGATGCGCGGTTTCTTTTGCTAACCCTACCCAAACTCGGTTTTGTTCAGAGTTGCGCGAATAGCTGAACGCAACATAAGCGATAATGCCAAGAGCCGCAATAATCGAAAGTTGGATGTATGGATAATACATCAACTGTGTGAGGCTTTTTGAATTTTCGTAATAGATGTAGTTTTTAAACCCTAGTTCGCTGTAATCAATGACAATAGGAGCGCGTAGTTGTTTCATTTTCACTACTTCTTGCGTCAGTAATTTTTCTTTTTCTTTTTCACTGATGTTTTTTGGAAGGTCGATGTTTAGAGAACTTTGAGGCACTCCATTTTCGTCCGTGAGTATAACAGGTATGGTACTGTTGGAGTCCAATATTTCTTGAAAAAGAAAAGTAAGATCGCTGTTGTTTTTTGGATCTACGGCATATTGCAGACTTTTGGCATATAAGTCAATTAATTTCTGCTCACGTTGCGCTAGTTTTTGTACCAAGGTTTGAGTATAATAAATAGACCCAAGACCAACCAACAGGGAAATAACCAAAATGGCTATTTTGAACTTTGATTTGTTGTTATAAATATCCAATCCTTTGTTAATTCGTTTTAATAGAATTGCTACAATTTATTAAATATTCATTTATGTTTAGATAAAATATGTAATATGCTTAAAATAAATAAGTTAATATTATTTAAAACAATTCTAAATTAACTCAAGATGACCCTCATCATTCTATTTTAGGGACAGAAAGTTTACTTTTGTATGTGGATTGGATAGTTGACTTAGAATGATAGGAAATTTTAAAGCGATAAGTATTTCTCATAAAACTGCCCCTGTTAAAATACGGGAACAAATGGCGTTGAACGAGGTCTCTGCAAAACAATTGATGATGCAGTTGCGTGATATAACAGATGCTACTGAAATATTAACATTGTCTACTTGTAACCGCACAGAAGTATATTATTCTTCTGAAAACGATTACAGTTCAGAAATTATAAAATTGTTGTGTCTTCAAAGAGGAGTCGTAGATTTTGATTCTTTCGCTGCTTATTTTATAAACATCAACGATCATAACGGAACAGTACAGCATTTATACAATGTTTCGATTGGTTTAGAGTCTCAGGTCGTTGGTGACTTACAGATCATCAATCAGGTAAAACATGCATACCAATGGTCAGCCGATCTTAATTTGGCAGGTCCATTTTTACATCGGTTACTACACACAATTTTCTATACAAATAAAAAAGTAGTTCAGGAAACACCTTTCCGCGATGGAGCAGCTTCTGTTTCTTATGCTACCGTAGAATTGGCAGAACAACTTGTTGCTGAAATTCAAAACCCCAAAGCATTAGTTATCGGCCTTGGTGAAATGGGAGCCGATGTTTGTCGTAATCTTGCCAATTCCAATATAAAAGATATTACTATCACAAACCGCACGCAACTGAGAGCCGAAGAATTGGCTACTGAATGCAATGTGAAAGTAATTCCATTTGAAAATGTATGGGAGGCAATTGCCGCCTCCGATGTAGTAATTTGTTCGATTTCAAAAGAAGAACCTTTTATTTCTTTCGAAAAAGTAAAAGCACTTAATAATCTATCGTATAAATTTTTCATTGACATTTCCTTACCACGTAGTGTGGAAGAGAAAGTAGAAGAAGTGCCAGGTGTGTTGGTTTATCATATTGACAACATTCGCAGTAAGGCTACAGAAGCGTTGGAGAAAAGATTAAGTTCTATTCCATTGGTGAAAGAATTGATCGCTGCTTCTATTGTTGAATTTAACGACTGGAGTAAAGAAATGATGGTTTCTCCAATTATCAATAAATTAAAAAATGCCTTAGAGCAAATTCGTCAGGAAGAATTAAATCGTTATTTGAAACAAATGAGCGAGGAAGAGGCGAAGAAAGTGGAAATGATCACAAAGAATATCATGCAGAAAATAATGAAGCTGCCAGTATTACAACTGAAAGCTGCCTGCAAAAGAGGAGAAGCCGAAACCCTTATAGATGTGTTGAACGACTTGTTTGACTTGGAGAAACAATCTGCCGAAGCATAGACGATAAGATAATCGGTAGAGTTCGCATCATACTACTTCTCCGCCAATAGCGACAATATATACCCGAAATGCAGATAATAGTTTGTGTATAGCTTAACTCTTTTGATTCATCCCAACGGAGAAGCATTATGATGCGTCTCTACAATAAAAAAACTCATTACTAATGGCCATTTGACGACTAGCAATGAGGTTTTTTTTGAGGCTTAAGAAAAAACTAATTATCCTTTTTTTGCTTTTTTCTCTGCTTTATCAGCTCTTTTTTCCTTTAGAGATTTAGTAGGCTCCTTTTTCTTTTCTTTTTTGGCATCTGTTCCTTTTGACATAATCGTAAAGTTTTAGTTGGTATATAACGATATCGAAAATTTAAGAAATTATTTCATTTCAACGAAATAATTAGAAATTATTTTTTCAATATTTTCCGTAACTTTGTAAAGATACCAATAATTAGATATTTCAAAGAACAATTCCATGATACTTCCAATCATAGCTTACGGAGATTCAGTTTTAAAAAAAGAAGCAAAAGACATCGCAAAAGACGATTTGGACTTGCCAAAATTGATTGCGGATATGTTTGATACTATGAATAATGCTGGTGGAATAGGTTTGGCGGCTCCTCAGGTGGGAAAAAGTATTCGATTGTTCATAACAGATGCTTCGCCGTTGGAAGAAGAAGAATCAAAAAATTTCAAAAAGGTTTTTGTTAATCCTACAATTCTGGAAGAGTATGGTGAGGACTGGAGTTATAACGAAGGTTGTCTAAGTATTCCTGGTATTCGTGGAGAGGTTGTGCGTCCATCTAAAGTCAGAATACATTATTTTGATGAAAACTGGATGGAGCATACAGAGGAGTTTGAAGGAATGCCCGCACGTATTATACAACACGAATACGATCATATAGAGGGGATATTATTTGTAGATTATTTTTCTTCTCTAAAAAAACAAATGCTTCGAGGTAAGCTAAGCAACTTGAGCAAAGGCGATGTGGATGTGAATTATAAAATGAAGTTTGCTGTAAAAAAATAGGGTTACTTCTTACTGTGGCATAAGCTTTAGTTTGTGCTTTTTTATTGTACTTCGTCTTGTCCTGAAATTAGGTTTACACAAACAAGTGTAAAATATACATAAGAGTAAAAGGTAAATCTCAAATAAGTAAAATCATTTTTTATTCTTCTTTAATTTATTATTAAGATCTTTCATTTATCAATTCAAATATTTTTTAGGTTTCTTTTCCAATCAGGGATTGAAATTAAAGTAAGACATAGTTATTTACAGGCTCTATTCCTTAGAGATAATAAATTGCAAAATGTCACCGTCTCCACCGTGCTTTGTCCCCTGACAAAGCATCTGCCACTATGAAACACTTTATTAAAATCTATCCATATAATGTGTCTTGAATTCAAGATGTAATAAATGTTGTAAATAAATTAAACAATAGACCCAGAAAAAGATTTGAGTTTAATAGCCCAATTGAAATTTTCTCGCAGTGGATTCAAAACCCCCAACTGGTGCATTTATGATTAGAATCCATCCTTCATTTAATGACATTCGTGAATTACGAATATGACTGGTTAGTATGTTATTCATAAAAATAAAAAATAGATTAATTCAAAGCTAAGGGTATTTTCTTTATATTTAAAATACTATGATTTTAGTGTTGCATAGTGACCGGTGCTTTGTCCCCTGACAAAGCACGGTGGAGATATAAAGTGAATCATCGACAGCAATATCATAAGGTTGAGACAATTGACCTGTTTGTAATTCATTAAGTAATTTCCCTGTACTGTCAATGATAACTACGCTACCTCTACTATATTCCGCTGCATATATATTGCCATTATAATCGGTCGCTACTCCTTTAAACCAATCAAAATGAGGAATACTGTCTGCTCTTGCACTAATTTCTTTTATGAATTTATACTGCGCCCAAGAATGAGTAGAAAGTAGAATACCGCCAACTATCAATAGAAATAAAAAATATCTTTTTTTACTCATCGTTTACTATTTATTTTACTGCACACTCACTTTTTTACTTCCCACTCCCCTATCCGTTGTGATAACAAAATTATATAAGCCTTTCGGTAAAGTAGAAACATCTACTTGCATATTGCCTGAACTTGATATATTCATTACTTCGTTGCCGATTACATCAATTACTTTTATTTGCTCAATATGATAAGGGGAATTTATCGTTATGTTTTGGGTCGCGGGGTTAGGGAAGAGGCTGAGGTTTGTTGTAATATCTGTACTTGCAATTACTCCTGTTACAAACATATTGTCTAACCTTATTACAGCAAAATTAGCATTTGTAGCAGTCGCAATAGCACTACATCCAATTACAATTTTATTGTTCGCATCTATTAGTACAGACTTTCCAACACTATTTCCTATGCCCACTGATATTATACTTCTAATCTCTTCACTTCCATTTGTATTAAACCGAACAACAAAAACATCACTTATCGTATCGTTATAGGTGTAACCTGCCACCACAATTTTATTATTTTGGTCAAGGGCTACAGAATAACCTATGCTTGTAGTACCTTGTGTGATTTTTGCAACACCATTTGTACCAAAGGTTAGATCAGTAGAACCATCTGCGTTTAAACGCACTACAGCTATTGCACTTCCAGATCTTCCTGCAAGTACAATCTTATCATCCGCTTGAATTACCATAGAATGTGCTTCATCTTGTGTGCCAATGGTAATTATCTTCTGACCATTATTACCAAAAGTATTATCAATAGTACCATTTGTATTTACCCGAATAGTAACAAACCCAGTTGAACAGTAACCGCCAATAATAATTTTACCATCGGATTGAATACCTAAACATTTACCTTGATCGACAACATCTATTGAATAAGTAAATTTTCCATTACTATTAAATGTTGAATCATAACTACCATCATTTTTTAGTTTGGCTAAAGCAAAATTATTATTAATTCCATCGGAGGAGGTTGTTCCTAGTATTAATAATTTATCAGTATCTATTTCTTTGATTGAATAAGATTGATCAATTGAACTACTTCCAAATGCTACCGAATCTTTCCCATCTATATTAAACGAATTATCTAATACTCCATTGTTATCTATCCGAACACACGAAAAAACGTAGGTGGTACCATTATAAGAATACCCTGTTATTACTACTTTATTATCTGATTGCAAAGCTACTGCATTAGCAACATTCAGAAAGGGTTCTATATTCACTGAAACCAATCCATTTGTTCCATATGTAATGTCTTTAGAACCATCATTGTTTAGCTGAACAGCTGCAAAGTCAGTACTCCCCGAATTATCATAATAACCAGTAAGGATAATTTTCCCATTATTAATAACCATACCCGAAATATAATTCTGAGCATTTCCAATTGGAATAATTACTTTCCCTCCCGTTCCAAATGTAGCGTCTAGTTGTGCTGTACATGGTGTAATCCATATTACCCAAATCAAATATATTGGAATGGATAGTTTATGTTTTTTATACGGCTTCATATTTTTATATTAAAATTATATTAGTTAACAATTACGAGTTTGGTATAATGCGTACTATTTTTTTCATCCACAATCTTTATATGATAAATTCCTTCGGCATATTTAGAAGTATTTATTGAAAACCCAATTTCACCAGATTTTACATTTCCTGTTTCTACAAGTTTACCCAATTGGTCATACATTTGCCAGTTATATTCTCCAATTGAAGGTTTGCCAAAATGAACAAATGCTTCCTGATTGGCTGGGTTTGGATAAACGGTTATTTTTGTATTGTCACCGTATATTGAACTGGTAACATCTGTGACTACAAGGCTACCTAACGTTCCTGAACCTTTTAAATAAGCTGCCTGATAAACTTCTTTTGTATCATAATTCTGAACAAAAACCACTACTCCTAATTTTCTCCCAGAAGTAATGATACTATTACTCCATGTTTCATGCAGCTGCTGTACAGGATTTAATTGCCAATTAATTGATATGTAGGAACCAGCGGCATTCGGCAGCATTTTCCTGAGAACAGAATTAATGGCAACATTTCCATCCGCTGTATCTTCTACTATAACAGTTTGAACTACTACTGCTGTTTCTGTTTTCATACTGAAAGAATTTGCAATATCGGTATAGGTAATTCTAGTATTTATATCAATGTGTCCTTGAGTAATTGCAGTTGTTAAATCAATTTTAAATCTTGCATTTACCAATGATCTGGCGTCTACTTTTGCAGTATCAATTCTTGATTGCGATGTTCCTCCAGAATAAACGCTCCCTGTATAATAATTTCCATCTAAATGTGTCTCTGGTACTACGTCTGTTCCGTAATACAGTACTCTGGAACTCACATCTGCATCAGAAAACTGATTATATAAGTCAGCAGATGGAAAATTTGTATGATAATATAAAGAAGATACATCTTTAGGTCTTTTGTTTCTGATATTATCCATATATACGTTAGATGGTACGCAATATTTCAATTCTAATTGAGTAGTAAAGTGTTCTAATAATACCATTTTATTCCTATTCCCAATCCAAACACTATCAATTCCAATACCTGCAAAACGTGGAGCAGTAACGTTGGCTACTGCTGCAAAATTTATTCTAAATCTTACCGATGTATTACCAGCATAGTTTTGAAGTCCTAACTTTGGAATTTTAGCATTGTTAAAACTAACGGTATCAGCCCAACCTTGAGCATTTGG
>JAYTHK010000404.1:0-21924 GCA_043732665.1 Cytophagales bacterium
AGTATTTTTTTTGAATAATTATCCTTGATAATAACAGCACGAACAGAACCGTCTTTCTGAGTAGGCAAAAAAGTAGTATCGATATGAATAAATTCAAAAATACGAGAAGCGATAATGCTCGATTTAGGCTTACTATATTTTATTTTCCCAATGCGTTCAGAAAGAAGTGCGGAGTATTTGTAAAAGGTAGAACAAGAACAATATAATTCACCTTTTCGCATCAGGTCATACCATATAGAAGAAATTCTTTTGGTACTATTCGCAACAGCGTTAACAGCCTCTTTAATACTGGAACACTCCCCAACAGTCAATTGGCGGGGATGTGTCTTATAACAAAGGTTCAAGACTGATGCGGTGCAATTTACTTTATTTTTATAACGATAATATTGTTGAGTAGTAATTTTGAAAACCCTACAAATTTTGGCTAAGCCGATCTCAGGAGCGATATAGTCAATAGTATTTAATACTAATGGAATATTATTTTTGAGAATACTTTTATACCCAATTTTTGTAGAGAGTAGAGTACTTAAGGAGTCTCGTTGGCGCGGACATCTGTGTCCCTGCCTTTCTATGTTACAACTTCCAAGTTGCCATAATGAAACCATACAAAACACACGCTAAAGCGTATGCCACAGCATTGTTACACCTCAGCATATTCCTCTATTGGAATACAAGAACAAATTAAATTTCTATCGCCGTAAGCATCGTCTATTCTGCCAACGGTAGGCCAGAATTTCGCAGCTTTAACATACGACAATGGGTAAGCCGCCTTCTCTCTGGAATAAGGTTTATTCCAGTCGTCGCTCATTACTACTTTTGCAGTATGAGGTGCATTTTTGAGAACGTTATTTAGTTTATCTGCTTTGCCGCTTTCGATCTCGTCAATTTCTTTTCTAATGGAAATTAAAGCCTCACAAAATCTATCCAACTCTTCTATGGATTCACTTTCTGTTGGCTCGATCATCAATGTGCCGGCTACTGGAAAGGAAACCGTAGGTGCATGGAAATTATAATCCATCAATCGTTTTGCGATGTCTGCCACTTCAATTCCAACTGTATGTTTGAAAGCACGACAATCCACAATAAACTCGTGTGCACATCTACTATTTTTACCCGTGAAAAGAATTGGATAATATTTTTCCAATCGTGCTTTCATATAATTGGCATTGAGAATTGCGTACTTTGTAGCATTCGTCAATCCGTCGCCACCCATCATCGCAATATAGGCGTACGAGATAGGAAGGATACTGGCACTGCCCCAAGGCGCTGCGGAAACGGCGCTGATTGCATTTCCCCTACGGAATTCAACTACAGTATGGCCTGGTAAAAATTCTACCAAATGCGCTGCCACTCCGATCGGACCTACACCAGGGCCTCCGCCACCGTGAGGGATACAAAAGGTTTTATGTAAATTTAGATGGCAAACATCTGCGCCAATAGTGGAAGGGCTTGTAAGCCCCACCTGAGCGTTCATGTTGGCGCCGTCCATGTATACTTGTCCGCCGTTTTCGTGAATTATTTTGCAAATTTCAATGATGCTTTCTTCAAACACACCATGCGTTGATGGGTAAGTAATCATCAAACAAGAAAGATTTACTTTATGTGTAATTGCTTTTTCTTTTAAGTCCGCTAAGTCAATATTTCCACGTTCGTCACACTTTACCACGACTACTTGCATGCCTGCCATTACAGCACTTGCAGGATTAGTACCATGCGCGGAAGAGGGAATAAGCGAAATATTTCTATGCCCCTCTTTTTTATTTTGGTGCCAAGCACGAATTACCATCAAACCTGCATACTCACCTTGTGCACCAGAATTAGGTTGAAGAGAAATTCCAGCGAAACCAGTTATTTCACAAAGAGCAGCTTCTAGATTAGTAAATAATTGTTTGTAACCTTCTGTTTGAGTAGAGGGAGCAAATGGATGTATGCCTCCTACTTCTGGCCATGTCACAGGAATCATTTCTGTGGTAGCATTTAGTTTCATAGTACACGAACCCAAAGAAATCATGGAAAGTGTAAGTGAAAGGTCTTTGTTTTCCAATTGTTTTAAGTAGCGCAACATTTGATGTTCGGTATGGTAATTATTGAACACTGGATGTGTCATGTAAGAAGATGTTCTTGTTAGCGAACCAAGTTTAGGATTCACTTCTTCGGCTACGGGCGCTATTCCTAGCCCACGAGCTTTTGCAAAAATAGTAACGATATCTCTTACATCACGAATATCGGAAGTCTCGTCAAGCGAAATAGTTATTTTACTTCCTTCGTAACGGAAATTAATATGAAGCTGCTCTGCCAATTCGGATATTAACGTTTTTTTATCTTCTACGTCAATCGATAAGGTATCAAAGTAAAGAGTGTTGACTTGTTTATATCCAATTTCTTTTAAAGCCTTTTCTAAAGAAACAGACAGTCCATGAATTTTTTCAGCAATGGCCTTTAATCCCTTTGGTCCATGATAAACGGCATAAGCTGCAGCGATTACAGAGAGTAAAACTTGAGCAGTACAAATATTTGAAGTCGCTTTTTCACGGCGTATATGTTGTTCCCTTGTTTGCAAAGCCATTCGGTAGGCAGCATTCCCTTGTGCATCGATTGATACACCGATCACCCTACCAGGCAATAATCTTTTGTATTCTTCCTTTGTAGCAAAAAAACCTGCATGTGGACCACCAAAACCCATCGGTACACCTAATCGTTGAGAAGTACCGACTACAACGTCTGCACCCATTTCTCCCGGAGGCTTTACGAGTGTCAAGCTCAATAAATCGGTTGCCACACAAACTGCAATTTCTTTAGCATGTGCTGCATTTATAAATAAACTCAAGTCTTCTAGTTCTCCGTCTCTGTTGGGTGTTTGAATGAGTACTCCAAATGCGGAAGCGTCGGATACATCAGAAGCTTCTATTTTTTTAATTTTTAATTCTATCCCTAACGGCATAGCGCGGCTTTTAAGTACATCAATAGTTTGCGGGAAACAAGTTTCCGAAACCAAATAAGCGTTCGCGTTTTTCTTGGAAGGCTTGCGGGCACTGTGGAGCATTATCATGGCTTCCGCTGCAGCCGTCGCTTCGTCCAGAAGAGAAGCGTTGGCTATTTCCATTCCAGTCAGTTCGGTTACCATTGTTTGGTAATTGATAAGCATTTCCAAACGGCCTTGCGCTATTTCTGCTTGATACGGCGTATAAGCAGTATACCATCCTGGATTTTCAAGAATGTTCCGAAGTATTACTGGTGGTGTAATGGTATTGTAATAACCAAGTCCGATATACGAACGGTATACTTTATTTTTAGACATAATTTGTTTGAACTCCTTCAGAAAATTATATTCTGATTTTGCTTCTGGAAGATTCAACGCTTTTTTTAAACGAATAGCATTTGGTACAGTTTGATCTATAAGTTCGTCAAGAGAATTTACACCAACAAGAGACAGCATCGTTTTCATCTCTTCATTAGATTTCCCCAGATGCCTTTGCTCAAATTTTTCTCTAGAATTTAGATTTATCATGTTTTGTATAGTGTTAACTGTATGTTAAACAAAATTAACTAAAATAAAGTTTGTGAAAAAAAGGTGTTAATAACTTTAAAAAGGAGGCTTATTTTCATTTCCCACTCTTTTTTTGTATCAAAATCATAGCTTTCCAGCCTAGTAAAATTGCTATAAGAAGAGTTCGGAAGGGGGAGTTATCTTATTTGTGATTTATTCAGTAAAATAGAAAATTCACTAAATCTTATTTTATATCGTTTGAGTGCTATTAAACGTTTAGTATCTTAGAGTTTTATTAACAATTCTTTATGAAGAACTTTAAAAAGTATCTAGTATTTCTAATGCTCGTAATTTCCAATTTAGGATATGCGCAAATGACCAAAGAGCTATACGACAGTATACGTGTAAAAGCGGAAGGTCTTTTAGTGAACGGAAAAAAAGAGGGATTATGGAAATACTATGACCCAAGCGGAGTCATAGAAGCAGAAATGAATTTTAAAAATGGAAAAGAGGAAGGTCTTTTCAAATTCATTTATCCCAATGGTAAAACAGCGCTTCAGACAAATTATAAAAATGGAGAGGAAGAAGGTAACTGGCAAGAATTTTATTCCGATGGGAATAAAAAGGTAGCCGCTACCTATCAAGATGGAAAAGCGGATGGCGCATGGAAAGAATACTACAATACCGGACAAGTCTCGATTGACGGTACTTACAAAGCAGATTTAAAAATAAATAGTTGGAAAGAGTACTATCCTTCTGGACAATTAAAGATTGATGGAATATTTGCAGATGGGAAAAGAGAAGGTATATGGAAGGAATATTTTGAAAACGGTAATTTATACTATGAAGCTACTTATAAAAATGGTTTAGAGGAAGGTGTATTTAAACGCTCGTTCAGTAACGGTAAACTTAAGACTTCGGGCAGTTTTATTTCAGGAAAAGAAGAAGGAGATTGGATAGAATATTTTGAAGACGGTATCGTTTCTGAAAAAAAATATTTTAAATCAGGAGAAGCGATTAGTGTTTGGGAAAGTTATTATGAAAATGGAAAACAGCTTTCAACAAGTACTTATAAAGCAGGAAAATTAAACGGAGAAACCCGTTATTACTACGACAGCGGACAATTGAAAAGCGTAGAAGTTTGGGCGAACAATAAATTGGTGACAGCTTCTTGTTTTTACGATCAGAAAGGAACCGCACTTGATCAGGGAACACTTAATGGTGGAAATGGAAAAAGACTTTTCTATTATTCGGATGGAAAAATAATGGCAGAAATTAATTATAAGGACAGTATTCAGGAAGGAACTGCGATCGCGTATTATCCAATTGAAAAAGTAGTAAAATCAGAAATGAATTTTAAAAACGGTTTACTAGAAGGACTTTTGAAAGAATATAATAGAACAGGAGGCTTGGCTTCTTCTACGTATTATAAAGAAGGAAAAGAAGACGGCGAATATGCGGAGTATAATGAAGATAATGACACACTTTCTCTTCTTGGTTATTATAACGCAGGAAAGCAGGACAGTCTTTGGATGGAATTTCATCCAAACGGTGGAGTACTCAGCGAAGGATATTATGTAAATGGAGTGAAAGAAGGTTTGTGGAATCAATATTACGACAACGATTCGCTTGCTGCTACAGGTTTCTACGACGAAGGGAAGCAACAAGGTATTTGGGTAGAATATTACGACAATGGCAATCTTTCTGCAGAAGGAGCGTATGTGAAAGGTTTGAAAGAAGGAGCATGGAAGTCTTATTTTGAAAATGGGAAACTTTCTATGGAGGGTTCTTTTGTAAACGGATTGGAAGACGGTGCATGGAAAATATACCATGATAACGGCAAACTTCAAATGGAAGGAAATTACGCCTATGGCGAGGAAACAGGGCCTTGGAAAGAATATCATTCTAACGGACAGCTTTCTTCTGAAGGAAATTACGCGGCAGGAAAGGAAGATGGGAAATGGAAAAATTATTGGAACAACGGTATCCTTATGCAAGAGGAAACTTATGATAAGGGGAAACTTGTCACTGTTTCTGATTTCTGTAATAAACAGGGAAAAATAATATCAAAATCTGGCGTAAAAGACCAAAGTGGAACGGTTAGAAGTTTTTATGATACTGGAAAATTGGCTTCTGAAGGCGCAGTAAAAAATGGTTATTTGGACGGCTCTTGGAAATATTTCCATCCTACAGGAGCCATTTCTGGAACAGGCGCAATGAAAGAAGGGTTGCGTCAGGGACCTTGGAGATTTTATTTTGATACTGGAAAACTAGAAGCAGAAGGAAATTATAAAGACGATGAAATTTCTGGGGTTTGGAAATTTTATGAGCAAGGACAACTCACCAAAATAGAAAATTTTGACGAAAAGGAATAATACGGTAGATATTCACGATCGATTGTAAAGTAATAAATATGAATGCTTTCGCTAATTTGAAAAATACGCTCATCCCACTAACCCATAGCCCAAGGTTTAAACCGTGGGCTATGTTGGTGTTGTTTTTTATAATTACTATAAATCTTTTCGCCCAATCCAAAAAAGAATTTTATCTTGATGGGAAATTAAAATCCGAAGGAAATTATAAAGAGAATCAGAAAATAGGGATATGGAAATACTACTATACATCAGGTATACTGATGGCAGAAGAAAATTTCAAAGACGGGTTACTCGACGGAATTGTTAAAAATTATGATACAAAAGGCAAACTTTCCTCGAAAGAAAACTGGTCGAAGGGAGCCGAGGAAGATTCTTCTTTTACTTATTATCCTAACGGTAAAGTAAAACGCTATGGAGTTTTCCGAGATGGCTTATATGATGGCGTTTGGAATACTAATTTTGAAAATGGACAACTAAAGAGCAAGGGCAGCTACGTGCTCGGCGAGCCTAACGGCATGTGGTATTTCTATTCTGAAAAAGGAATTTTGGAAATGGAAGCGTTATATGAAAATGGTCAAAAAAATGGGAGGGCAATTTTATACGATACCAAAGGAGGGAAATGGCAAGAAGGTAATTTTGTAGCCAGCCAACAAAAAGGCACATGGAAGGTTTATAAAAAAGGGAAGTTCATAGGTGAGGTGATTTATTAGTCAAATAGTTTGAGCCTTCGTACCTTTGTATTAATATTGAATCAAATTAAAATTGTGTTATGGAAATTCTTGGAGACTTCTTAAAAATATCATTGCCTGCAGCGGCCGTTATGTACGCTATGTTTCTCACCGTAAGAGCCTTCCTTAATAAAGATTTCGAAAAAAGACTTATTGATGTAAAAATTAAAAACAACGAAATCGTACTTCCTATACGCCTTCAAGCGTATGAACGCATGACACTTTTTCTGGAAAGGATTTCTCCGCATAATCTTATTATACGTGTAAACGATCCTAGCTATAATGTGGCTCAGCTTCATCAACACATGCTTATAGAAATTAGAGAAGAGTATAACCACAACCTTTCTCAGCAGGTATATATGAGTGAGCAAGCCTGGAGTCTTGTAAAAAATGCTATGGACGAGGTTGTTGCTGTTATCAATGGATCAGCTAGTAATATGTCGCCTGAAGCCAGAGGGATAGAATTGGCTAGAATGATTTTTGAGAATTTGATTCAAAGAACAGAAGATCCTGTTTCAAAGGCGCTTAAATTTATGAAAAAAGAAATTCAGCAGGTTTTTTAGGCATAATAGGTTACTTTTTCAGTTCTAATAGTATAAACAGACGAAATACAAAATGGTATTATTAGACGAAAAATTTAACTTTAATTTATATGGAATTGATTAGAAATATCTTTAATAACTCTGGCGAAAGTTCTTATTTCACGTATATATTTTTCTTGCTGTCGTTCGTTATTTTAGTATTCGGCACTGTCGCTTTAGTAGATTTTATGATTGGAAAAATATTTAATAAGCAGGAAGATTAAGGAATAAAAAATCTGGCAACTTTCTTTTTACTAATCTTTACTATATATTTGTTTTATGTTAAGACCATTTCAATATTACTGTAGCTTTTTCTATAGCCTTACGGCATAAAAGGTCACTATATTGAAACGGTTTTGTCAATAAGTCCCTACACCAAGGGACTTTTTTGTTGTCAGGCAAATTACTACTAAAATGAAAATAGCCATTCAAGGAGGAGCCGCTTCGTTTCACGATATAGCTGCTCGAAAATATTTTGGAAAGGACATCGAAACGGTGTACTGTTCTACTTTTAAAATTCTTTGTGAAAAACTTAAGAACAAAGAAGTAGATTTTGCGGCTATGGCGATTGAAAACTCTATTGCTGGGAGTATTTTACCCAACTATGCGTTGATACAAAAGTATGATTTCCATATCACAGGAGAAATTCAATTGCGTATCGAACAAAATTTAATGGCTTTGCCAGGAACAAAAATTCAAGGCCTGAAGATAGCGCGCTCTCATTATATGGCGCTTATGCAGTGCGAAGATTTCCTTGCTCAATATCCGCACTTGCAAATGGAAGAATATCATGATACAGCGGACAGCGCAAAAGATATACGATTGAACGAGGAGAAAGGAGTTGGTGCGATCGCAAGTCGTTACGCTGCAGAACTTTATAATTTAGAAATTTTGGGGGAAAGTATTGAAACCAATAAGCAAAATTTTACACGCTTTATAGTTCTTACTACTGATAAAAAATACAAAGTTGAAAATGCCACAAAAGCATCGCTCTGTTTTCACTTGCCAGACCGAGTTGGAGCATTGGCAGATGTACTTCGTACGATTGTAGACAATAACATTAACATGACTAAAATACAGTCGCTTCCAATTGTTGGGAAACCAAATCAATATACGTTTCACATAGATTGTGAGTGGACCAATTACAAAGATTTTAAAAAGTGTATCGCTATCAATTCTATGGTAGACGATTTGAAAATATTAGGTGAATACAAAAAAGGAGAAATAATATATGATTATTCCCGTAGCTAATCGTTTAAATAATGTATCGGAATATTACTTTGTAAAAAAGCTGGAAGAAATAGCAAAGCTGAACAAAGAAGGTAAAAATGTAATTAGTTTTGGTATCGGAAGCCCAGACTTAGCCCCCTCAGAAGAGACGTTGCAAGCGCTGACGGAGACTGCTAATAAGCAGTCTATTCACGGTTATCAACCCTATCGCGGAATACCTGAATTGCGAGAAGCCATTTCTGGATTTTACAAAAGAACCTATAAAGTAGAATTAAATCCTGCTTCGGAAGTCCTTCCTTTGATGGGTTCAAAAGAAGGAATTTTACATTTGTCTTTGGCTTTTCTTAATCCTGGCGACGAAGCGCTTGTTCCTAATCCAGGCTATCCAACATACTCTTCGCTTACCAAATTGATTGGAGCAAATGTGCGCTACTACAATTTGAAAGATGAAAACGATTGGTATCCTGATTTAGATGTTTTGCGAAAAGAAGATCTTTCGAAAGTGAAAATAATGTGGCTTAATTATCCGCACATGCCCACCGGCACCCCTCCTAAGAGAGAAGTGTTTGAGAAAGTAATTGCTTTTGCGAAAGAAAAAAATATTCTTCTTTGTCACGACAATCCATATAGTCTGGTTTTGCCGCACAATGAACCAATGAGTATTTTATCAATTCCAGGCGCAATGGATGTGGCGGTTGAATTAAACTCCATGAGCAAATCGCATAATATGGCAGGATGGCGAATAGGTATGATGCTTGGGAAAGCGGAATACTTAAATGCTGCGATGACGGTAAAAAGTAACATCGACTCTGGTATGTTTCAAGGGCTGCAACAAGCTGCCATCAAGGCGTTGAGTAATTCTGACAAATGGCATGCGAAGAGAAACGCTATTTATAATGAACGACGCGAATGGGTTTATAAAATTCTTGATTTACTTGGGTTTGAATACAGCAAGGAACAAGTAGGATTGTTTGTTTGGGCAAAACCAAAAGACCCTACAGCGATACCAGATATTGCCGCTTATATCGATAAAATATTATACGACTCTTATGTATTCTTTACGCCAGGAGAAATCTTCGGTTCAAATGGAAAGAAATTCCTGCGACTTTCGCTCTGCGTTACTGCAGAGAAAATGAAAGAAGCATACGAGCGATTGAAGAAAAGGTAAGTTCGCATTGTGTTTTACTGTTTGCTGGCTGGACTGTCAGCAAATAGTAAAATTATTGAGATGAGGGGTAATGAGATTCTTGAGATTAATAAGTAGTCTTTTTTTAAATATCTAATTTTAAATAGTTGACATTTTTTTTGATATAAAAAGTTCCCAAATTGAGAATATTCATTGTATTTGTTAATGAATATTGATCCATGTATAGAATAATTGCAAAGAGTATATTAAGACTGTTTTGGGAAAAACATCCTTATTCGGAGCAGGCATTAAAGACTTGGTATGATACAGCAATGAATTCGAATTGGAAAGCATCTTTCGATGTACAACAATCTTATGCGAATGCTAGTATCCTTAAAGATTCCAGAATAGTCTTCAATATAAAAGTGAATTCATAGCGAGTACGATAAGATTGATGTAAACAGGATTTAACTTTACAAAACATGAAAATTAAACCTATAAAAACGAAAGAAGATTATAATATTGCCTTGAAAAGGCTAGAGGTAATTTTTGATGCTGCCATTGGAACACCTCAGAGTGATGAGGCGGATTATACTTAGTTTTATTAATTGATGAGTACGAAAAAAAGAACTATCCAATAGAAGCTCCAGACCCAATAGAGGCTATTAAAATCAGAATGGAAGAGCTGTCTTTAAAACAGATAGACTTGGCAGATGCGATAGGAGGTAAGAGTAGAGTTTCAGAAGTACTAAACCGCAAACGGAAATTGACAGTGGAGATGATTCGGAAATTGACTGCAAGATTAAATCTATCAGCAGCGTTATTAATTAACGACTACCAATTGATACGATAAAAATAGGGAATACAGTTTGGACAATATTAATTTATCTGCTGTCTGTGTTGCCACCTTTGTTGGCGATCCACCAGCAAAAATAAATGACTACAAAACTACTATATACTACCCCGCTGGTGCAAGCGTCCGCTTGTACAAAATTGAACTTCTGGAAAAAATTATTGAAATGAAGGATAGGGAGATAGCAGGAATGAAAGGTTGATGTTAAGGAAGTAGAGTACTAAGTTTATCTATCAGCATAGATATTTTTATTTTTTATTTCTATATATTCATACTCTATATTTTTAAATCGATTTTTATTTGGGTAAAAAAACAAAATTATTTTTAGGTTGACTTTTGAAAATTACAAATAGTACTGGGGTTAAATAATTAAAATATATTTAATTGAATATCAAATAATTAATTTTTGGAGGACGCAAATTGCGTCCTCCAAAAATTAATGAAAATTATAATTTATTTATAAGTGTATGACAAAAATTAGTATACTACCAGACGAAGTAATCGTTAATAAAATTTCCTTTATTAGAGGGCGTAAAATAATAATGATTGATAGAGATCTTGCAGAACTTTATGGTGTAGAAACGAAAAGACTAAAAGAGGCTGTAAGAAGAAATGTAATACGATTTCCTGAAGATTTTATGTTTGAGATGGATGCTAATGAATTTGAATTATGGAGGAAGGGGAATATCGTGAGTCAAGAAGATAAAATCGGCTTAAGATATGCTCCCTTTTGTTTTACAGAACAAGGAGTTACGATGCTCTCTTGTGTATTGAATAGTGAAAGAGTAATTGAAGTAAACAGTCGAATTATCTGTATATTTACAGCGCTTCGTGAAATGCTTTTGACTCATAAAGATATATTGCTAAAATTAGAACAGTTAGAAAATAAAATTATTGCTCATGATGAAGATTTGCAACTCATTTTTAAGTATCTAAAGGAATTATTGAATCCTACCTATACCCCAATTGAGCCAATAGGGTTTAAGCCAAATAAGAAGTAAAAGTATCACCACTAAACTATGTACGACCCACTAAACGAACTTCAGCACACACTAGACTTGTTGCGAATAGAGCAAGAAGAAGACCGTGCTCAATACCGTGAAAGAATCTTAGGAGCTTCTATTCAGGAACGTAAAAAATTGGGTACTACATGGTATCCCATTATCATCCGTGAGTCTTATTATGGTATTGGCGAAAGACTTATTTTAGAAATTGAACGTCCAGGCGATCAGTTTATACCTAATCTTTTTCAATTTGGTTCTGTTGCGTCTTTGTTTAGTAACTATGGAAACGAAGGGAAAGATAATCCTTCTATCAGTGGAGTGGTTTCGTTGGTACGAAGAAACAATATTCGTCTTACGTTGTTTGTAGACGAACTTCCAGAATGGGTGGATACTGGAAAACTTGGTATCGATCTGATGTTTGATGAGAGCAGCTACAAAGAAATGACTGGTGCACTTCAGCAAACGATGAAGGTGAAGAATAATCGCCTGGCACAGCTTAGAGATATACTACTTGGTGCAGAGGAAGCAAAATTTCATAAAGAAGAAACCCTGAAATTTCACAGGCTCAACGATAGTCAGAATCAAGCTGTTCAGAAAGTAGCTTCGGCAAAAGATGTAGCGATTATTCATGGTCCTCCTGGTACGGGGAAAACCACAACTTTGGTAGACGCTATTCAACATACATTGAAAACTGAAAAACAAGTATTGGTTTGTGCGCCCAGTAATAACGCCGTAGACTTGCTTACGATGAAGCTTCATGCCGCAGGAGTGAAAGTAGTGCGTTTAGGGAATCCGGGAAGAATAAGCGAAGAACTGCAAAACTTGAGTATTGATTATGCAATCACTGGTCACCATGATTTCAAGAAGATAAAAGAGTTTAAGAAAATGGCATCCGAGTACAAAAACATGGCTTCCAAATACAAAAGAAATTTTGGTAATGCAGAGCGGCAGCAGCGAAAAGCTATTTTGGATGAGTCTAGAAAATTGCAAGGAGAAGCGGATAAAATAGAAAAATTTATAATAAATGACCTGATTGAAAAATCGCAGGTGATTACTTGTACATTGGTAGGTTCTGCCAATTATATGATTCGGGACAAAACATATTCTACTGTTTTTATAGACGAAGCAGGACAAGCGCCAGAGCCAGCTTGCTGGATTCCAATATTAAGGGCAGAGAGAGTAGTATTAGCAGGAGATCATCAGCAATTGCCACCAACTATTAAATCACAACAGGCGGCAAGAGAAGGATTGTCGGTTACCCTTTTTGAAAAAATAATTCAACGTCAAAAAGTAGCGACTACTATGCTGGAAGTTCAGTACAGGATGAACGAAAAGATCATGGCATTTTCAAATAAGAAATTTTACCATGATAAACTGATCGCACACGAATCTGTAAAAGACAAAACTCTTGGCGAATCTTTGGCGGTAGAATTTATAGATACTGCTGGATGTAGTTTTAACGAGGAGCAAGGGCAAAACACTTCAAGTCTTGTAAACATAGGAGAAGCAGATGTTTTAATAAAGCATTTAAAAGAGGTTATAGAACAAAATATTCTTACAGAAAAAAACAGTATAGGAATTATTTCTCCTTATAAAGCGCAAGTAAATTTGCTGGAAATGAAAGTAGAAGAAAATGAGGAGCTGAAGAAAATGGGAAAACGATTAGCTATAAATACGGTAGATGGTTTTCAAGGGCAAGAAAGAGATTTGATTTATATAAGCTTGGTTCGTTCCAACGACGATGGAGAAATCGGATTTCTAAGTGATTTAAGACGGATGAACGTAGCGATGACTAGAGCGCGCCAAAAGCTTGTTGTCATTGGAGATAGTGCTACGTTGGCGAGTCATCCATTTTACAAAGATATGCTGGATTATATGGAAAGGATTGGTGCGTATAGAACCGCCTGGGAATTTAGTGGAGATTAAATTTGTAACCGGCTAAATAAAATCTTGTTTCGAATTCAAATGCTTTGAAATAATCTAATTGTTTTCATGTTTTTTTACTAGCTAGGTTCCTCCTGAATGACTTGCTTTGTATGTCATTCAGGAGGAATCTAGTTAGTAAAATGGGATAGGTTATAAAGTTGAAACAGCATCAACCGCCACCGATTTTTAAATGCCATTTTTATTGGTAAATTTAGATACTTAACTCTTGCGTTGTCATATAAATTTACAATTATGCTTAAAACCCATAGTATACAAAATTTTAGTTCTAAACTTCCTTCTACGGGAACGACTATTTTTACCATAATGTCGCAGATGGCACAGGAATATAACGCCATTAATTTAGCACAAGGTTTTCCTGATTTCGAAATGTCGGAAGAGCTGATTTCATTGGTTCATAAGTATATGTTGAAAGGGCATAATCAATATGCGCCTATGCCAGGAATTCTTCCTTTGCGGGAAAAAATAAGTGAGATGGTAGGAGCATTACATGGATACACGCCAAGTCCATCAGAGGAAATAACGCTCACTTGTGGCGCTACTGAAGCTTGTTATGTGGCGATCACCTCGGTGGTAAAGCCTGGAGACGAAGTGATTTTATTCGAACCCGCTTTTGATTGTTACGTTGCGGCCATTGAGCTCTGTGGTGCAAAACCTGTTTACATACAAATGGATTATCCAGATTATACTATAGATTGGCAGCTGCTCAAAGATAAAATTACTGAAAAAACGAGAATGATTGTTCTTAATTCTCCTCACAATCCTACGGGTTCCGTTATTTCGCAGCTAGATATTCATGAACTACAAAGTATAGTAGAAGAGCATGAAATTTTTCTTCTAAGCGACGAAGTGTATGAGCACATTATTTTTGATAAACGTTCACACGAAAGCATTTTGAAATATGAAGCGATCAGAAATAAGAGTTTTGTAATTTCTTCTCTTGGTAAAACATTTCATTGTACCGGCTGGCGCATTGGCTATTGCATAGCGCCTGCATACTTGACCAAAGAGTTTAGAAAAGTGCACCAGTACAACACATTTAGCGTACATACACCTACTCAATATGCTATTGCTGAATATATGGAAAATAAAGAGAGCTATCTTCATCTATCGAAGTTCTTTCAGAAGAAAAGAGACACATTTATAAGCTTGCTTTCGACGTCCAGGTTTGAATTATTTCCTTCCAAAGGTTCGTATTTTCAATTGGCATCTTATAGAACTATATCCAAGGAAAAAGATGTGGATTTTGCAGCAAGAATTACAAAAGAATTTAAAGTAGCTACAATACCGGTTTCGGCTTTTTATCATGACAATAGAGACGATAAGGTTATTCGTTTTTGTTTCGCCAAAAAAGATGAAACGTTGGAAAAAGCAGCAGAGATATTATGCAAAATTTAAAAGTAACAATTATTCAGTCTGCGCTATATTGGGAAAATGTAGGTGCTAATCTTGCTATGTTTGAAGAGAAAATATGGAAGATAAGAGAACAGACGGATATTATCGTGTTGCCTGAAATGTTTACCACAGGATTTACAATGAATGCTGCTGCATTAGCGGAGCCAATGAATTTCACAACATTCAAATGGATGAAACAGCAGGCTGCTCAAACGGGAGCGGTGGTGACTGGAAGTTTTATTGTTAAAGAAAAAGAGCGTTTTTATAACCGTTTGATATGGATGCAACCGGATGGAAATTATTTTGTTTACGATAAAAGACATCTTTTTAGAATGGCGGAAGAGCATTTGGTTTACATGGCAGGAGCGAAAAAGCTTTTGGTAGAATGGAAAGGATGGAAAATTTGTCCACTGATTTGTTATGATTTGAGATTTCCAGTTTGGAGTAGAAATAGAAAAAATGAATACGATGTGCTGATCTATGCAGCCAATTGGCCAGAGGCACGTAGACTATCTTGGAAGTCTTTATTGCAGGCTAGGGCGATAGAAAATTTAAGTTATGTGGTAGGCGTAAATAGAGTTGGGAAAGACGGGAAAGAAATAACTTATTGTGGTGAGTCCAGTATAATAGGGCCAAAGGGCGAGCTACTTTGGCAGAAGGAGATTGCAGAAGAGATTTTTACGTATTCATTAAATAAAAAGGAACTTGATTCTTTTCGTGCGAAGTTCCCCGCGGACATAGATGCAGATGAGTTTGAGATAACATAGCCAAGCCATTCGTTACTAAATTAATCCTATTTAATAAGATAGAGTCAGAGAATAAATTGCTCTAAGCTATTTGAGTTCAAAACAAGCTATAAAACAAAAAAGATCTTCGGTAATTACCGAGGACCTTTTTTGTTGAAATTTAAACCTGTTGTATTACTTTAAAGAATTCTTGAAGTTTTCAGAATTCCAATAGTTCGCAAACTCAAGGTTACTTAAAGCAGCTGCAACTAGCGTTTTGTCGATTGCTACTGCTTTTTTAAGATTTGCAACAACTCCTGCTTCGTCTTGAAGACGAGCAGCCGTTACAGCAGCTAAATAAAATCCAAGTGCATATTTAGGTGCTTTAGCTTGTACTGTAGCAAAACCACCTTTTGCAGCATTGAAATCTTTCTTCAAAAGATTAGCAAGTGCTAAGTCGTAAAGTACAATTGTTGAGTCGTTAGATTTAGAGAGCGCTTGAACAGCCAAGTCGTATTTAGCTTCTCTTATGTAAACAGCACCAAGCATACCTTGAAGTCCTTTTTTGATATCATCGTTTGCTCCAGCAGCGTTTGCTAAGTCAGCTTCAGAAATAACAGTAGCTCTAACATCGCTCATCAAAGCAGCAGCAGCTAAGTTATTGTGTGCTTCTGGGCTGTTTTTGAATTTGTTAGCTAAATTAAAGTGCTCGATAGACTGAGTAGCTAATTTTAGTTTGTTGGCTGCGTCGATTTCTTTTTTAGCCAGATCTAATTGTACAGCTCCAAGATTATTTTGAGCTATCCAGTTGTCAGCTATTTTGATAGAGGCACTGTAGATAGCCGCTTTTTCGCTCAAGATTGGAGTAAGTGTTGCAGCATACAAAAGTTCTGGTTGAGTTAAAGTATCAGATTTCAAAGTACCGTCTACAATACCTTTTGCAAGCAATGCAATTTCAGCTCTTGATTTTTTAGGTTTAACAGTCAAGATTTCGGTTTTAGCATTTCTAAGTTTTGGATAAATCTTAGTGAACAATTTTTTGTAAGATTTCAATTTTGAAAGCTCTTGTTGTTTGCTTTCAAAAGAACCTGAACCATTTACAATAGTTAAGATCTCAGCTTTTTCTTCAGCAGTAAGTACGTTTACAGTATCTTTGCTAAGTTCTATTCTCAATGGTTCGTAATCTAAAACGATACCTTTAGTAACAAATTTGATAGAATCTACATACGCTTTCTGATTGAAATGTTGCATTCTTTCTTTGTAATATTTTTCAATTACTTTAGATCTATCACCAGCCAAATGCTCATTTTTAGACTCAGTACCTTCTGGAGAGTGAGTACCAATTACAGAAACTGTTCTTGTTACGTTTTTCTTAGCGATAAAAGCATCAAGGAATTTACCTTGATGACCTTCCATCTCGCTTTTTTTCAATTTAGATTTACCTTGATCGAAAAAGAAAGCAACATTTGTAGGAATCAGTTCTTCTTGGTCGTTGTAGCCATGGTTAGCGTAAGCAACGTAATAGTATTTTTCAAAAAGTCTTGAAGTAGTGATCAAACCTTTTGCAATACTAAATTCAGGACTAACTTTTCCTTTAGTTTTAGTTGCGTTGAAGTTCGTTCCAGTTACCATTAAATCGCCATTTCCAATTGTAGGAGTGTAGAAGAAAGAAAGGTGTTTGGTAATAACAGGTTGTTGTGTTTTAGCATTAGGATAATCAGATCCTTTACATTCTAAAGAAGAGACTTTTATGGATTGGTCAGCATATTTATATGCGCCATCGACTTGGTAAACTCGTTTCTTTTTAAGTTTTTTAAGTGGAAGGGTTCCTGTTACATCAAATGCAACACTGTCTCCGTGTACTTCCAAAGGGTTTGGAACCACGGTTACTGTTGGCGTATAAGCTTTGTTACATCCACTGAGGAATACAGCTCCAGCTACAATTAAGGGTAAATAATTTTTTCCTAAAAGATTCATAGTTTAACGTAGTTTAAATTTCTATTTCGCGAAATTATCCTTATATATTTACTTAAACAATATATTTTCATGTTTTTTTCTTAAGTAATGTGTTAAATATGATTAATATTATATAATTTTGAAGAAATAGTGTGGTGCAAATAATAAATTTATGGAGATTCTAAAGACATACATGGAGAAATATGCTTTCGGGGTTTGCTCTTTTCTTGGAGAAAGATTTGGGGTTGCTACGGCGAGTATTAGACTTTTTTTTATCTATACCTCGTTTTTGACGTTGGGATCACCTTTACTTATATACTTGGTGTTGGCTTTTTTGATGAACTTTCATAAACACCTTAGAAATCAAAGAAGTACAGTTTGGGATGTGTAAGTATTAACCCATTGCAGGAGGGGATACATTTAATTTTTTCATATTATTCTCCGCACCATCGATAAGGTCAAGTAAACAAACACTAGTGTTGTCGATAGGTTTTATATACAACTTCAATCCCTTTATTTTTGAAGTTTTCAATACATAAGAATTGATAGCCGCTTCCAAGATTGTATGAAGAAAGAGTTGAATATTTTCAATCAAGAAGATTTGCAGCTCATTAAAGGGTTCTGGATTCTCTTTTTTCAGTATATTAAATAAGGCAGTATTGTATAAGACAGTATATTCCTTTAGGAAATCGCAATTTTCTACATAAATATCAAGGTTTTCAATGAAATAATCCTGCACATTATAATGCTCCATTTTTTCGGATAATCCATTTTCGGTATCGGATTCTACATCATAACCTGCGTAACAATCACTTACATAACGTTCATAAAAGCAACGCAAAAACAGTTTGATTCTCTCTGGGGTCATATAAATAGTTAATTATTGAATGTCGAAAGATAGAAATTAATAATTTCTGAATGCTGAATTATTTGAAGGATATTGATAATAATACTTGATTGTCAGAGTAATAAAATATCATTAAATATTAATGCTAATAATATTGTCAAAAGCTAATTTATTTAGTAATTTTGCATCACTAGAAACCTACCAAATGAAAAAAACAGTTTATCCTACTACTGGTGATATCAATTACCGCAACCTGACCCGCACAGGGCTCAAAAAAGTAACGCAGACCTCTGATTTTAAAATATGTATTCCCGATTACACCCAGACTCCTGACATTTACCTGGAAAATATAAGTGGTTACGCGCGTAAAGACGCTTACCGGGTAGGTACCAAAGTCCTGTTCAAAGAACTGGATGAGTTCTTGGGTTACATCGGGGCCAACGAACCTACTACCTATTATTTCATTCCCATTGCAGAAAAGTACTTTCAGAGTAAAAAGTCGGAAATATTAATCGTAGATCGTTTTATGAGCGTTCAGGACAAAGATTATGTGGTTTATTCAGAAGATGGGGTAATGCGAGCTTCCATGATCCGAATAGAAGTAGGGATGGTAATTTTGCAGGACACTAAACATCGGTATTCTCCCGAACAGTTTCAGAAAGAAATTCTTTGGGGAGTAATAGCAGGGGTGATTATGGTGTGATCACTCTGACCATTTTTGGTAACATCACCTAAATTATAGACTAGACTTTATATAAATTATTCGATAACAATTAGTTAGTAGTGATGGTATCGTCTACTCGTTATTATTTAATATGTTTGAAACAGATTTTATAAGTTCTATTTCGATAGTATGTTTGTTCGTTTCTAATGTAAGTATGCGTAAATTTTTCTTAAAACAAAATTGAAAGCTTCATATCTATCTCAAAATTGCTCCTTCAGCAATTCCTTAATATCGCGTACCATTTGGTTTACCTCTGTTTTATTCGTACCATCATAGTATCCTCTTATATATTTATTTTTGTCTACCAACACAAACATTTCAGTATGTACAAAACTACCTTCCTCTTGTAGATCATTTTTATTCACGATACCATATTGCTCGTACGCCATTCGTTGAAGTTCTTTTTTGTCGCCCGTTAGGAAAAACCAACTTTTAGTATCTTCCACTCCTTTGGATTGAGCGTATTTTAGAAGTACCGAAACACTGTCTTCTTCGGGTTTAGAAGTGTGAGATAGAATTTTAAAATGAGGCTCCTCTTTATATTCCTGATATACTTCAGTCATATCGGTCGTCATTATTTTGCAAATACCAGGGCAGGTGGTGAAAATATAATCGGCTACATAAATACAATCGCCCAGTTTTTTCGGATTGACCGTTTCGCCGTTTTGGTCAATGAAATTAAAATCGCCAACGGTATGTTTAGGTGGTATTTCCGAGAAAATATATTCTTCGCTGTTTAGGCTAAATGTGTAGTAGGGAAGTTTTCGGTAGGCGTAGTTTTGTTTGTATAAAACAAAACCGATCAGTCCTACCATTAGAATGACCAGTCCGCCAATTATTAGTTTATCTTTTTGCATCTGTATTGCTTGCTTATTAGTAGTGTGCTTTTAAAGTACTCAAAGATAGATTCAATTTATGATTTAGAAGTAAAATAGTTGATGTGTTTTAGAAGGTTATCTTTATAGTGTTCTTTATAAGGGATTAAAAATAAAAAACCACCTTGCTATTGGCAAAGTGGTTTTTGAAGTAAATAGTTTAAAAACTATTTTTTACCTTTTAAGGCTACAGAGATTTCGATGTCGTTAGCCAAAACCATTTCTTTAACAGTAGATTTGTATGATACGCCATATTTCTGACGGTCAAATACTAATTTACCAGAAGCAGAGATAGCGCTGCTGTCAGAAGTGATTATTAAATCAGTTACTTTTTCTTCATTAGTTTTACCACGTACAGTAAGGTCTCCTATAGCAGTAGTACCTTCTATACTTTTCACTACAAACGTAGCTGTTGGGAAAGAATCAGTTGCGAAGAAATCAGGAGCACTTAAGTGACCAACCAAAAATTCTTTTTTGTGATCTTTTTCATTGTAATTACTGTCTAATGGAGTTATAGATTTCAAATTTACCGTGAAGGTACCCGCAGAAAGTTTACCACCTATAAGTGTTAAAGAACCTTCTGTAAGTTTTACAGTACCTGAGTGAGAATAAACTCCTACCATAGTACCTTTCCAACTTACGGTAGAACTGTCTGCTATAATGCTGTATGTAACAGGAATACTGTCAGTTTTAAGTGTCTCAACTGGTTTCTCAGAAGAACCACAAGAATACATAGCTATAGTAGCTGTAGCCGTTAGGGCGGTAAATAAGTTTCTTAGTTTCATACTTTTAAGTCTTTAATTTTAAGTGTTTAAATATTTTAGGATGCAAAAGTAACGAAAGCAAAATGAAAAAAAAATGTTTAAACATCTATTTTTCATCTATACCACTAAACTTATTTTCAACGGAGTAGTTTATAGATTTTCATACCAAAAAGAATCATTGCAGTAAAAGCCGCAAGACCAATAAAGCCCCAAAACAGTCCAAGTGCATTTTTGAGTACAACAACAAAGACAATTCCAACAAGTAAAACAGTAGCCACTTCGTTCCAGAGCCTCATTTGCTGAGAAGTATAGGACGATACATCGCCTTGTTGACTTTTGAAAATTTTATGACATAAATAATGGTATGTATACAGAAGCACTACAAAGCCAAGTTTGATCCATAACCAGAAGGGGATTGTCCCATATTCAAGGACTAATAATGTACCCATTATAGCCGTAATGATGGCAGAAGGCCAAGTAATCCCATACCAAAGTCTTTTTTGCATGAGTTTATATTGTTTTCGCAGTATTTCCTGCTCAGGAGAGGGTAGGAGTGCCGTTTCTGCAAAATAAACGAACAGTCTTACTATATAAAATAAACCCGCAAACCATGTTATTATAAAAATAATGTGAATAGACTTAATATATTGGAAATACATAAGGCAAAGATATTGTTTTTAATAGTATAAAATTAATAAGGGGCTGAAAAGGTATCGGTTAAATTTTTTTAAGCTACCTATCCTTATTATTACAAGGTGTGATTGGCAAAAGGGTTATGAAATTCTACTTAAGGGAGGTTAAAACCTATTCACGCATTTTCAAATCAGATCAAACTTTGTTTTAGCAGCCCTAAATTTTAGGTTTGTGCTTAAATGCGGTTTAATTTTTTTTCAAGGAGTCTATTTTTACCTACAACTACTTAAAAGTCATATAATTTATAAATATTGTAGATTCAAAACGACCCTAAAATCACAAATAAGTAAACGTGAATCGCTGTATTTTATGTTTATAAGGAGCATTTTATCAAATTAGCTTCATTTTCAAACGTATAACTGATTTTTTTATAATTTTTTTTATAATAATTTTACGATATAAAATAAATAATCTAATAGTATAATTTATAAAACGTACTTAAAACATGGAACAAACACAAAACAAAACCGCCCTTAAAGACATAAAAGCAAACGTGATCGTAATTGCAATTGCTGTAGTAAGTCTTATAATTGTAGCTATCGCAAAGAATATAGCTTAATTTTAGCTCAGAAACTCATAAAAAGCCCCGTTGGTAAGAATACCAACGGGGCTTTTTA
>JAYTHK010000405.1:0-7969 GCA_043732665.1 Cytophagales bacterium
ATATTTCGTTTGGCGCAGTAGGAAATGGTCTGGAAGGAATGTGTATAATGTCTATTTACGAAGATAAGGATGGTAAAATATGGGTAGGTACTGCTGGAAATGGATTGTATTCGTTTGATGAAAAAGCAAACAATTTTGTCTTAAATACGGCGCTTCCTAAAGATAAAATACTGGTTGCTATTTGTCAGGATGGTAAAGGTGATCTTTGGGTGAGTGCTGAGAATTTTGGCGTATATATTCTTGATCTCAAAAATAATACAACAACCAATCTCCTTCACAATAAATATATTTCTAATAGTCTAGCCCATAATTCTATAAATACTATTGTAAAGGATATGAACGATAATATTTGGCTCGGAACCTTTGCTGCTGGAGTGAATTTGTACAAAGCTCAAAACAATCGTTTCGGTCATATCTTTAATGATCCTTTAAATCCAAATAGTTTAAACCATAACGCTGTACTATGTTTTACAGAAGATAGTGATAAGAATTTATGGATCGGAACCGATGATGGAGGGTTAAATAAATATAATTCTGCTACCAATAAATTTGAGTTTTTTACTAAAAATAATCAACCGAATGCGCTCAAGTCTAATGTGATTCTTTCTGTTTACGAAGATAAAAAGAAGAATATATGGTTGGGTACTTATTTGGAAGGGATTCATTTTATGAATAGAAAGAATGGAACGTTTAAAAGGAATTTACAAGGCTATTCTTTTGGAAGTATACTGGAAGACAGTGAAGAAAACCTATGGCTAGGAGGATGGAGAGACGGTTTATTTCTTTACAACAGAGACAACGATACTTATAGAAATTTTCAACAAAAAGACAATGACCCTACTTCTTTGAGCGATAATTTTGTTTACTATGTATACGAAGATCGGAGTAAAAATCTTTGGGTTTGTACGTCTGTAGGGTTGAACAGAGTGGAAGATAAAAAGAATGGAAAGTTTAGAAGATTTATGAACGATCCAGGAAATCTAAACAGCCTTGCCAATAATACTGTTTATCATTGTTATGAAGATAGCAAGGGAAGATTTTGGATAGGTACTGCTAGCGGCTTGTGTCAGATGAACAGAGACAGTATAAATTTTACAACCTATAAAGTAAAAAATGGTCTTGCTAATAATAATATACTTGGAATACTGGAAGCAAAGGATGGGAATTTATGGTTAAGCACGAACAAAGGGCTGTCTTGCTTTAATCCTGAAACGAAAATTTTTAAAAATTATAATAAATCAGATGGACTTCAGAGTGATCAATTTAGTGTGAAAGCACAATACAAGCTATCAACAGGAGAGTTATTGTTTGGAGGTACGAATGGATATAATCGTTTCAATCCAGCAGATATAACTGTTAATAAAAATGTTCCAACCATTGTGATTAAAGACATTCAGGTATTTGATAAAGAAAAAAGTGGAAAAGATGGATTCGAGAATGAGGTAGTAAGCTCTACTAAAGAAATTGTTTTAAAATATTCCCAATCCAATCTTATATTTGACTTTGTAGCGTTCAATTATATCAATACTAAAAAAGTAAAATATGCCTATCAATTAGAAGGGTTCGATACCGAATGGAAATATACAGATCAACCTGCTCCCGTAAACTATACCAATTTAGATCCTGGAACGTATTCGTTCAAAGTTAAAGCGGCTAATGAAGATGGGATTTGGAACGAAGAAGGAAAACAAATTACCGTTATTATAAAACCACCTTTCTGGGCTTCTTGGTGGTTTAGAATAGTTGTGTTGGGACTCATTGTATTTATCACTTATTATTTCTATCGTAAAAATATATTGAATGTATTGAAGAATCACAAAATCATTGAAAGTAAAATGAAAGAACAAATCAACGCACTTACCATGAAGTTGGATAACAAGAGAGAATAGAATAGCTTGTCTTCGCTGTAATGATGTTTAACTAAAAAAGATCCTAAGTTTATGACAACCTAGGATCTTTTTTAGTTAAGAGGATTAATTTTCTTGAATCAACAGTCGCTACATTTTTTATATAAGAAAAAATATTAATGATGATGATGTCCGCCAGGACCGTGTACGTGACCGTGCTCAAGCTCTTCTGTAGTTGCAACTCTCACTTCAAGGATAGTACCTTTAAAGTATAAATCTTGCCCTGCCATAGGATGGTTGAAATCCAATTCAATATCTTCATCCGTTACTTCTAAAATTTTCCCTTGAAGCATATTGCCGTGTTGATCTTTCATTGGCAATACCATTCCTACATTGAATTTACTTTTGTCGTATTTGTCTTCTACTTTAAATACATCGGCTGGAAGCCTTACGATAGCTGAGGCGTCAAACTCTCCATAAGCTTCGTCGGCTACAATATGAAATTCAAATTTGTCGTCTTTTTTTAGATTTTCAAGTTCTTCTTCAAATTTGGGAATCATACTTCCCGTTCCATATAGAAATACCAAAGGTTGGTCTGCACCTGCAGTTTCAACATGAACTCTTTTTCCTTCTACATTATCGGTATGTAATTCATAACTAAGTGTTACCACCGTATCTTTCTTAATTTGCATAATAATTATTTGATAAGTATATTATAAAGGTTGGGATTTTATTCGGAGAAACCAACGAAAAATAGATTTTATTTTTAAGCTTATAGCGGTAAATAAGTTGCTATAAGTTTAAATATCATACAGATATCCCGCTACTGCAAAATAAATAGCAAGGCCTAATAGATCGTTCATAGTAGTGATAAATGGTCCAGAAGCTACAGCAGGGTTTATGCCAAAACGGTCGAGTATAAGAGGTGTTACGGTACCTAAGAAAGAGGAAAGTATAACGACACTGAAAAGTGCAATCGAAACGACGAGCGATAATTTTAAATCCTGGCCTAATAAAAAGTTAAAACCAAAGACAATCGCTGCAATAGCAATCCCATTTATTAAAGCAACTAAAAAACCTTTACTCATTCTGTAAAATGAAAAATCATTGTAATAATTATCCCTAGCCAAAGACTGTACAATTAGCGATGAAGCCTGTATGCCCACATTTCCACCAGTAGCAGTGATTAGAGGAATGAAAAAAGCCATTGCAGGAATAACGCTTATTATATTTTCGTAGAGTCCCATAAATTTTGCACCCATCATTCCGCCCATCATACCTATAAGAAGCCATGGTAATCTTGATTTGGTAAGTGTCCAAACAGAATCGTCTTCTTCTACCTGTGTAGTGATCCCCGACATTGCCTGCATATCCATCTCTGCCTTTTCTGTGATCACATCTACAATATCATCGATTGTAATTCTCCCAAGAAGTTTGCCTTGAATATTAATTACAGGAACAGCTACTAAATCATACTTTTGCATCAGATCTGCCACTTCTTCTGCTTTCATATTTGCATCTACAGAAATTAAATCAGAGGCGTATATATCGGAAATTAAAGTATTTTCTTCTGCCAAAAGCATTTTCTTAATCGAAACACGCCCAAGTAATTTATTGTTGTCGTCTACTACATAGACAGAAAATATTTTACCAACTTTTCTAGATTGAATACGCATTTCTTCTACGCATTTTTCAACCGACCAGTTTAAGTTGGCACGAAGTAATTCTTTCTGCATCAATCCACCAGCACAGTCATGGTCGTAGTGAAGAAGGTCTTTTATGTCTTTGGCTTTTTCTTCGTCTTTATCTCCAATAAGCCCAATGATGGCTTCGGCATCCTCTTGTTCGTTCAGAATATCTGCGGCATCATCCGTATCAATTTGTTTGATGTATTCAGCTATTTCATCGGAACTGAATTGTTCTAAAAATTCTATACGAAAACTTTCATCCAGTTCGCTAATTATATCGGCCTGCTGTTTATTTTCAAAAAGAGAAAAGATGTATTTCGCTTCTTTTACATCAAGCTCAAATAGGATAGAGGCAATATCTTGCGGCAATAATTCTTCTACCCTGCTTTTTACAAACTGCTCGTTGGTATCGGCTATGGCTTCTTTGAGCTGGTCTAAATATTCTTGTGTAAGTTCGAAAGTCATTTTTTTTGATTTGACAATTTGACAATTTAGAGATTTGATAACAACTTCGAACGTTTTTTTGTATAATGTAATGAACAATATTAAAAATTCAATTACTAAGTACAAAGGTAATTAATTTTAATAATAGATTCCTATTTCCATAGAATTGAAAATATTAACTGTTTTAAATATTTCAAATAACGCAAGGGATAAGTCTATTGGTACAACCAACTATATAGTTTTCATATTTTCATTATCTTCTCATTTTATACCTTGCTATTTTCTCATATCGACCTTTATATATTTTTTAAAATTTATCAACCTCATCAGGAGTCATTTCCAGATTGTCGATAGCTATTTCTACTATACCATGATGGACTAACTCAATATATTCGATTTCATTCCAATTGAAAAACTCAGCTTAGTTTGTGCTAATCCCTTTTTCGTTGAGTATGATTTGAGGATTAGTAATTGAAGTCACAGCGTATTCTTTATACGAAAAATATCCTCCCAAAATTAAGAATAATATACCATAAACATAATTTCCAGTAAATAGTAAATGTACATCTAATACGAAAATTCCGATCCATACAATCAACTGAATATAATTCGTTGCACTGGAATAATATATAATTGTTTCGTTGGGGATTGTTAAATCATCTTCAAAAATATCCTCTAGGTTAAATTTGAGTTGCAATGATTTGATTTTTTCTTTTTTTGTTTGGTAGTTTGTATTTAAATTTTTCCAAAAATACTCCCATCTGACCATATTAATTGTCCAAGGATAGCTTTTCTTTTTAATTCATGCACATTCCGAACATTCTCGAAAGTCCATATTTCCCATTTGGTAATCATTATACTCCAATAGAGCCAAGAAAGAATAATAGACAACAACACACACCTATTCCATCGACCATGCTGGCAGTATCTATTGTGTGCCTAAATAATAGGAAATACCCATTATGCCAAACATTATTGACATTCCTGGATAAGTTACCTTTTTATCTCCCTTGCTTAATGCTTCGTCAACGGAAACTGTTTTATACATTTTGGAGAGCTGCTTTTACAATTAAGGAAAATAAATTACAATGAAATTGTAATTTTCAATAGTATGCTTTACAATAAAAGCATACTGATACAACTATTTATTAGGTGTGTAATTTAAAATTCAAAGCTAAAGGAAATCCTATCCACCCTAAAATCCTGTAAATCCTATCTAGATCTCCAGCATATTATGAAACACTGCCTGCACGTCATCGTCTTCTTCAAACTTTTCAACCAGTGTATAAATTTCTTCTTGTTGCTCTGCTGTTAGTGCAGTTGTGCTGTTTGGAATTCTTTCCGACTCAGCGCTTATTACCGCAAACTCCTTTTGTTCTAGAGCCTTTTGCATAACCCCAAAATCGCTAAATTTTGTGTAGATATAAATTTCATCACCGTCTTGAGAAATTTCCTCTAAGCCAAAATCGATTAATTCTAATTCTAATTCTTCTACATCTAAGCCAATTCCTACAATTTTAAATACACCCTTGCGATCAAATATAAAATCCAGAGAGCCGGTTTTCCCCAAAGCACCGCCCGATCTTGTAAAAAAGGAGCGAACAACACCAACAGTTCTGGTAGGGTTATCGGTTGCACATTCTAGAAGTATAGCAATGCCATAAGGGCCATATCCTTCGTAAATTACTTCTTCAAAATTAGATTCGTCTTTTCCTAAAGCTCTTTTAATAGCCGCATCTATTCTGTCTTTAGGCATACTTACGCCTTTTGCATTTGTAACAGCTGTCCTTAGGCGTGCATTAGTATCAATACTCGCTCCGCCCTGCTTCACGGCCATTACAATTTCTTTCCCTAGTCTGGTAAAGGCTTTAGATAATTTATCAAATCGTTTAGCTCTTCTGCCTTTTCTAAGTTCGTATGCTCTTCCCATAATTATATTCTATTAAATCATAAATTTAACTAGTTTCTGACTATTTTAAATGTATTGAGGGTAATTATTTTGTTTGCTGATCCGAAAAAATTAGGAATAATATATATTCTAATGTCATCTTATTAAATAGGTTCCTTCTAAAGGGCAATAGTGGCCATTGAGAAGGAACCTATTTAATAAAAGAAGCTGTAAATTGTTCTTTATTGAAAGTTATTAGAAGTAGATATAAAATTCGTATTATTTTTCATCTAATCAATAGGAGCGCTAATAATTTTATTGATGCGGTTGTAAAATAACCAGAATATACGAACCGTATTTCATCTTCAACCTAGCATCGTTGGATGGAGAAGTCGTACATAATTTAAGTTGAATACCTAGTTGGAAGTTTTTACTGATATGATCCAGTTTAATTTTTTCCTGTCTTGTTTGTTCCCAATTGACGATAGGACCTTTCGAATCCATCATATTGTATAGCTGATTTCCGTCTTTTAGTATGTTTATTTCACAAGCTAAATTTGGATTAGTACTACTTCCTTTTTCTTCTGGCTCGAAAATGAGTTTTGTTTCTATGGTTGCTTTCATCAAGCAATTTACAGAGATTATCCAATCTGGATTAATGGTAGTGGAGCCAGAGTTAAATATTTTACCAGTTAAATCAAGAAAGAAAGTGTCTTTCACACAAGGTGCTGGTTTGATTAAGTTTTGGGCGATAGAAACGCTGGTTGTTGCACAGAAAACTAATACTACTATTATCTTTTTCATAAGTTTAATATTTGTACTGCTAATGTAACAAAGTTTATTTTAAAATGAATAAAGTAAGCCTATTTTTACATAGCAAACGCATTTAAAAACATCATTTATGTTTAATAGCTGAATAGTATGTTATTAAAAAGTATCACCTTGGGGCAGACTTTAGGTCTGGCTCTTTGAATATTTAATGTTAGATGCGTTTGCCCTGTTTATTTTTACAAGGTAATATCACATTACGGTCTTGGTACAGACAAAAACTCTGTAAAATTTTCACTGTCTATTATATTTACCTCTGCTTGATAGGTTTTAGTAAATGTAATAGGAATTTTTGATTTCAACTTTTTTAACCATTTGAATTCAAAAGCATTTAATTTTCCATTTTCTTCTTCTATATAATCAATTTCTTGTTGCTCTGTAGTGCGCCAAAAATAAGTACTTGCCATACTTCCTCTGTAGTGATTTAGCTTTAATCTTTCTGATAATAAGAAATTTTCCCATAAAGCTCCTTTATCTTGACGCAATTCAAGTGGAGCAAAATTTCCAAGAATAGCATTTCTGATTCCTGTATCATAGAAATATATTTTGCGATTATTTTTAATTTCGTTTCTAAGATTTCTGCTAAAACTTCCTAATTTGAAAATAATAAAACTTTGTTCGAGCAACCCTATGTAAGTCGAAATCGTATTTTTATCCACACCTACCAATTGAGCCAGTTCATTGTAACTCACTTCACTGCCTAGTTGTAACGCTAATGCTTTCAGTAATTTTTCTAGAACGTCAGGTTTTCGGATTCCTCCTGCAGCCAGAATGTCTTTGTATAACACACTACTCACTAGTTGTTTTAGTACCTGCGCTTCGTTGCCTATAGAGTTTATAACATCAGGATAAAATCCATAAATAAGACGAAGGTGTAATTGTTTTAGAGCTTCTTTGTATCCAAGAAAGTGTTCGAATTCTTTCCAGCAGATTGGGTATAAACAATACTCCCATTTCCGCCCCGCCAGCGATTCGTTGGTTCGATTGGAGAGTTCGAAAGCGGATGAGCCACTGACCAAAAGTTGTACGTCTTTAAATTGATCGGTGATTATTTTTAAGGTAAGGCCGATATTAGAAATTCTTTGTGCTTCATCAATAAAAACTGTTTTATAATTCCCTAACAATGATCTTAATTCTTCTGTATTTATATCTTCTAATATTGATCTGTCTTTTGGGTCATCACCATTAAAGAATAGGAGAGGAGTATAAGTTTTCAGAATGTTTTGCATTAACGTCGTTTTGCCAGTTTGTCTGGCTCCTATAAGAACGATGGC
>JAYTHK010000406.1:0-21891 GCA_043732665.1 Cytophagales bacterium
GATACAATTCAACCCAGTAAGTGGTAAGCTACATTTTTTTAAAAGCTTCGAATGACCGTCTTTACTTTTATGCTGCATTGCCACAATTATATTTTTAGCAGAAGCTACTAAATCCATTGCCCCTCCCATACCTTTTACCATTTTACCTGGTATTTTCCAGTTTGCAATATCACCGTTTTCAGAAACTTCCATAGCTCCCAATATAGTAAGATCTATTTTTCCACTTCTGATCATGGCAAAACTATCCGCAGAACTGAAAATTGAAGCCCCCTTTACCATTGTTATGGTTTGCTTGCCAGCGTTTATCAAATCGGCATCTACTTCTTCTTTGGTTGGAAATGGCCCCATGCCAAGTAATCCATTTTCGGATTGAAGCACAACATTGAAGTGTTCTGGAATGTAATTTGCGACCAACGTAGGAATGCCTATGCCAATATTAACATAATAGCCGTCTTTTACCTCTTTGGCTATTCTTTTCGCTATTCCGTATTTATCAAGCATTTTACTTATTTGTAAGTTATTCGTTGGCAATATCCTAATAACGAATAACTAATATTAAGATATGTATTTCAAGAATTCATTTTTTACCTGATCGTCTAGGAACTTGCCTGAATAGTGTGCGGTGATGGTCGAACTATTTACATCTTTGACCCCTCTGGATGAAACACATAAATGAGAAGCGTCCATTAATATGGCAATGTCTTCGGTTTGCAGAGCTTCTTTCATTTCGTTGGCTATTTGTACGGTCATTCGTTCTTGTACCTGAGGTCTTTTGGCGTAATATTGAACAATACGGTTCAACTTAGAAAGACCTATTACTTTTCCAGAAGAGATATAAGCTAAATGAGCTTTTCCAATAATGGGTACAAAGTGGTGTTCGCAATAGGAATAGAAATTGATATTTTTTTCCACCAACATCTGACTGTACTTGTATTTATTTTCAAACAAGCGAATCTGTGGTTTGTTCTTGGGATTCAAACCTGAGAAAATTTCCTTCACGTACATTTTAGCTACCCGTTCTGGAGTACCTTTAAGACTATCGTCATCTAGGTCAAGTCCCATTATGAGCATGATTTCACGGAAGTGTTTTTGTATCAGCTCAATTTTAGTGGTATCGTCTAGTGCAAATGCATCTTCTCTTAGAGGCGTTGCGAAAGAGGTACCAATATGTTCTTCGCCGATTTCGTCTATTGAATTTTTAAGCAGGATATTCGACAAAGTTTCTTTCTGTTTCATATAGGGTGATTTTTATATCGTATTTTTGATCGATTTTTACTCTTAGAATATTCCAAATAACCACCGCAATGTTTTCGGCCGTAGGGTTGAGTGTTTTAAATTCATGAGTATCTAGGTTTAAATTTTTATGATCAAATTTATTCAGCACATGTTCTTTTATGGTATCGCTTAATAACTTCATATCAATAACATAGCCTGTTTTTTGGTCAATTTCGCCCGTTACTTTTACGATTAATTCGTAGTTGTGGCCGTGAAAATTAGGATTATTACACTTTCCAAATATTTTATCGTTTACTTCCTTACTCCAGTCAGGATTGGTGAGGCGGTGAGCGGCATTAAAATGTTCTTTTCGGTAAATAGCGACTTTCATTTGAGATAATAAAGAATCTAAAACTACATAATTATCTTTTAAACCGTTTGCTTGTGGTAAAAGTTCTCATTGATAATAATTTTTTTTTGTTCTCATACCAAATCGGTTGGGTTAAGTTATTTTCACAAATAAGTAGGTAGGAATTTTTATTATTAAGGTTGCATACGCAAATTAATGTTTTAAAAATGCTTTTAAAACATTAATTTGCGTATCAATTCTTGAAATTTGAACTAAAGCTATGAGAATGGCATTAATTGGATGCAATAAATATAAATCCTATTTTTTATGAATATCGACGAAATAAAAATACAGATAGAGAAATATAAGTCAGAAGGGAAAAAGCTTTTCACAACTTCTTCTTTTCAATCTCATAGTATTGTACTGCTTCATATTCTGAGTAAAATAGACAATACAATTCCTGTTTATTTTATAAATACAGGATACCATTTTCCAGAAACGGTTGAGTTTAAAGATTTATTGGCAAGAAATTACAATTTGAATATAAAAGAATTGGCTTCTTTTGTTCCGAAAATGATGCAAAAAGACTCACGAGGAAGATTGTTATTTACTTCAGATCCTGATTACTGTTGCTTCTTAAACAAGGTACAACCCATGGAACCAATATTGGCAGAAAACGATATCTGGATAAATGGTGTGCGAGCAGATCAAAGTGCTGTACGTAAATCTTTCAAAGTCGAAGAAAAGGCATCGCATGGTGTAATTCGTTTTCACCCTATGCTCGATTGGACGAATAAAATGATTCATCTTTATATGAAGGAGCACCAGCTACCAAAACATCCACTAGAAGAAAAAGGATATCTTAGTATAGGCTGCGAGCCTTGTACAAGGAAGTTTGACTTGGATTGGAACGAGCGTGAAGGAAGATGGTTTGGTTTGAAAAAAACAGAGTGCGGCTTAAATACAGAATTGGTACAAAAGTAAACGTAATTTAAAATTTTTGAAAATGAATATATTAATCACTGGTGGTGCAGGATACATAGGAGCAGAGTTGGTTTACGAACTTTCCAAGAAAGAAGACGTTTCCTCCATTTTAGTTTATGATAATCTAAGTAGAGAAAACTATAATTTTTTCACCAGTTTGAGCCATAAGATTACCAATGGAAAAGTAAGATTTGAATTTGGCGAGTTGTTGGATTCCAGAAAAATAAGAAAGGCTCTTCATGGAATCGATGCAGTATATCATCTAGCAGCAAAAGTTTCAAAACCATTCTCTACAATAGATAGCCATATATACGAACAAATTAACCACTGGGGCACTGCCGAATTGGTGTATGCGGTGGAAGAAACCAAATCTGTATCTCGTTTTATATACATGAGCTGTGCTTCCGTTTATGGAAAGTCTAAAAAAGAGCTTGACGAAACAGCACTCACAAATCCCACAAATCATTATAGCATTTCTAAATTAAGAGCAGAGGGGCATATAGTTCGACTGATGGATAAAATGAATACATATATTCTACGTTGTTCTAAGGTTTATGGTCCAAGCACGACGATTCGTTTTGATAGTGTGATCAATCGTTTCATGTTCGACGCACATTATAATGGACGGATTCAAATTCAAGGATCAGGAAAACAAATTCGTCCGTTTATTCATATTGACAAGACGATAGCTGCGTTGGTGGAACTTCGCCTTTCTAAAGCACCTTCAGACATTTACAATCTATCCGATAAAAATATTGAAGTACTTGATATGATTGACGTGTTAAAAGAATTGTATCCCGATATGGAATACATTTTTATTAATCAACATTTGGAGATGAGCGATTTGAAAATTAATCCGGTGTTGAAATTGTCTAACTATTTCCCATTGCCTCAAACTGATTTGAAACAAGATTTGATAGCGTTTAAGAAGAGATTTTCTTTTAGTGCTTCCGCAGAAGTGCCGGTAGGTAAATAAGTTTGTTGATAATATTATTTTATATAGCATTGATTTTTAATTATTTGCAATTTTACTATCTTTTAGGTATAAGGTTATAGTCTTATATTTGTATATTATAAGCCTATAACCTTATATTTGCATATTATAAGGCTATAACCTTATCGTCATGAGAAAAGCAGTTATAACAGCAGATATTATTCATTCCTCTAAAATGTCTATTGAACATAGAGAATGGCTATTGAAAGAAATTGAGCAAAAACTTGAAACTCTGTACAAATTACCTCCTGTTATGGAAAGTGAAATGTACAGAGGAGATAGTTTTCAGTGTCAGCTTTCCACGTTAAGATTAGGATTAAGAACAGCCCTTATTTTAAAAACTTTTATAAAAAGTCTTAATCCTTCGGAAGTAACTATTGTTTCAGATAAGCAAGGAATTAAAAGTCAGGAAGTATTCCGCACTAAACGAATCTTTGATGTACGTCTTTCGTTGGGATTAGGGGAAGTTATTTCCAATTCTACTACAATAGGAATGTCCGATGGAGAAGCTTTTCAACTTTCTGGTAGAATGTTAGATGAAATGAAAAAACACAAGACATCTTTTGGTATTAGTACAAATGATGATTTTAAAGAAGAATTGGCAACAGAATCTGCCTTACTTGATTTTATACTTTTTAATGCTACAGCCCTACAGTGCGAAGTAATATACTGGAAGTTACAAGGTATTACCGAGATTAATATTGCAGAGAAATTAACTATCCAACAAGCTGCTGTAAATCAAAGATCTACAGCAGGAGGATGGCAAGTAATAGAAAAAGCTTTAAAAAGATTTGAAACGATTTATGCTAATGATTAATCTATTTGAATTATTTACCTTAAGCCAAGGTAATATGCTGATAAGATTATTATTGGCTTATCTGTTGTGTGATTTTGTATTTCAGACAAAAAAAATGCTTGAAAACAAAAGCTGGTTTTCAAACTACATGATCTTGCACATTGCAATTGTATACCTCTGTACTGCACTCCTTACAAGTTGGTGGTTGTGGTCTGTAGGAATAGCAATTGCTCATTATATAATAGAAGGAATAACAATAGAAATTCAGAAAAGAAAAATATCTACTAAGTTAGAATTATTTATTGCAGAACAGGCAGCACATTGTTTACTTATAATAATAGTATGGGCGGCCTATTTTGGCCTTTGGAATCAATTATTTGAAGCTTTTAAAATACCATTTACTGATTACCAATCTAGCTTGATAATTATGGGCTACCTATTAGTATCAACGCCTATCGGATATATTATTAAGCTTACGGTTCAGGATATTTCAATAACAAACGACCACTCTAACATTAGAAATAGAGGTAAACAAATAGGGATATTTGAACGCATTATCATTCTTACTTTTGTATTACTTGGGCAATATGAAGCAATCGGCTTTTTAATCACAGGAAAGAGTATTATTCGTTTTGCTAATAATGAAGGGCATCTTCGTAGTGAATATGTTCTTGTCGGAACGATGATGAGTTATGCGATGTCAATAATAGTAGGAGTCTCTATTAATTGGTTACTAAAACTATAAGCATGGGAATAAAATCTATTTCAGCTATTAACCTTTCTAAACCGACATTACCGGAAGACCATATTTGTATAAACAGACCTTGGAAAGAAGAGGTAATTTATTTTTTAATGGTCGATCGGTTTCACGATGGGGAACAAAGAGAAGTAGATTTTTATAAGTCAAATAATATTGACCAGTCTTCTCTCATGAAGCGGTTTGGCGGTACTTTTAGGGGCATTCAATCACAATTGTCTTATATTAAAAATCTTGGGTGTACTGTTATTTGGCTTAGTCCTGTTTTTGAAAATTATGAAAAATCGTATCATGGGTATGCTATAAATAACTTCCTAGCTACAGATCCTTATTTCGGTTCTATTGAAGAATTAAAAGAACTGGTAAAAAAAGCACACCAATTAGGAATTCGTATTGTACTTGATATTGTGATCAATCATACTGCCGATACTTGGGATTATAAAGAAGAAAACCCTTCCTATACAGGCGCTACCTATAGTTTTGGGGGATGGAAAGATGCCAATTTTCCATTGCCTGAAGAATTTAGAAATGCTAATTTTTACAAAAAAGCAGGAGCCGTTCGCAGTTGGGATAATTATCCAGAAACGCAGGAAGGTGATATTTTTGAATTGAAAAAACTTATTCTTGATGAGTCTCCAATAGGTAAGGAAGTGTTGGCTATGCTTATTAAAGTTTATAGTTACTGGATCAAAGAAACAGATATTGACGGTTTTAGATTGGATACATTGAAACATCTGCTTCCTTCCACAGTAGCTAGTTTTTGTAAGGGCATAAAAGAATATGCCAATTACTTAGGCAAAGATTCTTTTATGATTTTTGGTGAAGCAATAGGCGACGATGGATTGGCGAGTAAGTATTTAAAATCTGTAAAAACAGCAGAAGGATTTAAGAAAGGATTGGATGCTGTGCTGGATTTTCCTTTGCATTTTATTTTAGAAGAAGTAGTGAAAGGAAAAAAGCCAGTAAAAGAGTTGTACAAAGTGTACAAAGGGAAATGGAAAATGCTGGCAAAGCTAAATAAAAATTGGTCAGATTTAATTGTTTTTGCCGACAACCACGACCAAATAGGCCAAGAACATAAAGCCCGATTGGGGTACGATGCCGATGAGAAGGAAGTTGTGGCTATTATTGGATTTTTATATTTTTTGTATGGCATTCCATGTCTTTATTATGGTACAGAACAGTTTTTCCAAGGAAATGGCACTCATGATTGTTGGCTAAGAGCACCTATGTTTGACAAAAATGAAAATAAATGCTTTCAAAACGCGAAAAATCTCCTATATCATGAAATAGTTACATTAGCTACTTTAAGAAAAAAAATGGCTATATTTATGGATGCTGAGTTAGAAATAGACTTTATTTCGGTAAATGAGGGTAGTTTTATAAGTGCCGAATACATAAATGAGGTTATTTATTGGTCAAAAAGGATTTTTGAAGATAAACTTATAATGCTCTATAACCCTCAAAAAAATGAAAGCAGGTCGATTTGTGTAAAACTATCACTATATAACCATCGTATTAAAAGTAAATTAGAATATGTTTATGGAAGCATTGGTGAGGCTGAAATAGAAGAAAAAGAGGGATATGGCTATGTAAAAATCGACTTAAATCCTCAGCAATTTGTAATTTTAAAATAAGAAACTTAATATCGTGTTCTAAATTTTCAGGACTTTAGTAATTTAATGAAAGATATCCAGCTTGATATAGTTAATAATAATATAGTAAGGAGTAGAGTGTTTTTATTTGCAGTACTCTTTTTTATGTGGGGCTTATTGACAGTTTTAAACTTTGAGTTGATAGGACATCTAAAAGTAATCTTTCACTTAAATTATACACTGTCTACGCTTATCAATATTACCTTTTTTTCTTCCTACTTGGTCATTTCTCTTTTTGCTGGTAGTTTAATAAAATCAATTGGTTATAAAAATACAATTATTTCAGGATGGTTGCTGGCTTGTGCGGGGTGTTTTATATTTTACTACGCTGTTTATGTAGGAAATTACGAATATTTTTTGGGTGCACTCTTTGTTTTAGCAGCAGGAATAACAATACTTCAGGTAAGCGCCAATCTTTATTTAGTACTGCTTGGTAGCAATAAAGCAGCTGCCTCTCGGTTGTCTTTTGCTCAGGCATTTAATTCGCTAGGCACTGTTGTAGCTCCTTTTTTCGCAGCTTCCGTTTTGGGCTACCACACGCATATTCCTGCCGAGGTCAGAAATACTGTCGATGCGAAAGACTTACTTCAAATGGATGCTGTTTACGTTCATTATCCATATCTATATTTGGGTATATTGATGTTATTGTTTGCGGTGGTATTGTTTTTTGCCAAGATTCCGAATATTGATACTAGTAGAATAGAACCTTTAAATAAAATAAGTTCGTTACGTAAAAGACATGTTTTACATTTCCCACAGCTTCGCTTAGGGGCATTTGCTATATTTTCGTATGTAGGAGCAGAGGTGGCGCTGGCCAATTATATTGAAGATTCGGCAAGAGACCTTACCAAATATTATTGGGGATTAGCCATGATAGGAAGGTTTATAGGGGCTGCTTTATTGCTTAAATTTAGTCTGAGAAAAGCAGTAATAGTAAGTGTTTCGATGTCTATATTATTAATACTACTTTCTATTGTTTCTACAGGACAAGTTTCAATATGGTTTATTGTTTTTGTTGGTCTTTTTAATTCTATTTTATTCCCTTCACTATTTACGCTTGGAGTAAATGGACTAGGGAAATTTTCGATTGACGGTTCGGCTATATTGATTATGTTTATTGTGGGCGGTGCTGTGATTCCTTTTAACGTTATCAATTATTCCTATGTCAGTTATCGAATAGCATTCATTATACCAATACTATGTTACATTTATATTGGGCTCTATGCGTATAGGTTTTCAAAATTTGAAGTCCGTGACGAGTTAAAAGATCACCACGACTAGCATTTATGGATTTAGTTGTTGATTAGATTAATAGAGGTAAGAAGTAAAAGACATATAATATTCTACTTCTCACTTTTCAGCTACCATCCTAAAAATGATAAGAGTAATAGCCTTTTTGTCCAATAGAATTAATTCCTTCGATCACTACATTGCCACGAATTTTTTCTAATATTTCTACAACCTCTTCGGGTGTATTTACTTTTACTTTATTAATGGAAGTAATAATAAATCCTTCCCCCAGGCTAAGTTTTCGTATCAGGCCATTCCCTACTTTTACAATGCGTATGCCATTGGTAATGCCTAATTTCTCTTTTTCTACTTTAGAGATAATTTCAAAATCTGCTCCCAGAGATTCTGATTTATAGGTTTCTCTTTTTAAAATTTCAGTTGTTCCTTCTCTGTTGGTAAGCGTTAACTGCCCTTCGTGAATTTTATTTTCTCTTTTGTAAACTACTTTTATTTTATCTCCAGGACTGAAATAACTAAGGTACTCGTCAAAACTACCTTTACTATTTATATCGTAATCGCCCATTTTTAAGATAATATCATTTTTTTTCAATCCTATTTTTTCAGCAGCACCATCTTTTTGGATATAAGTAATCACCACACCGTTTAGATTGTCGAGCTTTAGTTTGTCGGAATAGGCCGTATTTATTTCGTCTATTTCTGCTCCAAAAAATGGCTTCTGCACTTCTCCATATTTGCTCAAATCGCGTACTATTTTTTTAACGATGTCCACTGGTACAGCAAAGCCATAACCGGTGTAAGAACCTGTGCGAGAAAGAATAGCCGTATTGATACCAATGAGTTCTCCTTTTACATTTACCAATGCTCCCCCACTATTTCCAGGGTTAATTGCTGCATCGGTTTGAATAAAGGATTCAATTGGAAACTGACTGTTTACCACATTGATGTTTCTTCCTTTTGCGCTTACTATTCCTGCCGTAACCGTGGAATTAAGATTAAACGGATTTCCAACCGCTAACACCCATTCTCCAATTCTTAAATCTTTTGATGCCCCAAGTTTTACAGCGGGTAAATTCTGCGCTTCTATTTTCAATAAAGCCAAATCTGTAGACGGGTCAGTGCCAATCATTTTTGCCTGATAAGTTTTCTTTTCATAGACAACTTCGATCTTGGTAGATTTATCTATCACATGGTTGTTTGTAATAATATAGCCATCAGAACTGTATATCACTCCAGATCCAGATCCTTCCACTTGCTGTGTGTTGCCACCAAAATAAGCATCAAACCAGTTTGAAGTTGTTTGTTGTGAGAGGGTATTTATGAAGACTACATTTTTTGTACAAATAGCAGATGCCGCTACAAATTCTTCATTCGATTTTATGTCTTGGGTATTTGTATAGGTGGTAAGATCTATTTTAGGAGCACTTGGCTGGGTTACATAATAACTCTTTGCTGGATTTACTACATTATATAAAAAAGCTCCCGCCATACCGGAAACAAAGGCGATTAAGATTATCTTTACGTTTTTCATTTTGGTTTTGACTATACTATCAGATTATAGACACTAGATTCAAGATATAAATTTAGCAAACATTCTTCTTTTATCATGTATGTTGAATGGTTCTAATACTACAGAGAGGAAAATCTACCAAAAATACTTAATGGTAATTTTTTTCCTGCTTGATCTTCCAAATATAATTCGCCGATTTCAGGATTTTGAATAGTGCCGAATATATTTTTCATCAATGTTTCTAAGATTAACGCTGAAAATCCAATAGAATATAAATTGAGAATGAAGAAATGATTTTCTTTGTCCAACAGTTCACGACAGCCTTTCAAAATTTCGTTAAGTTGTTCTTCGATAATCCATTTTTCTCCATTTGGTCCACGTCCATAGGAAGGAGGATCTAAAATAATACCTTGGTATTTATTGCCTCTCCGCACTTCGCGTTGTACAAATTTCATGGCATCCTCCACTACCCAGCGAATGTCTTTTAATCCACTTGCCTCCATATTTTCACGGCCCCAAGAGATTACTTGTTTTACCGAATCTACGTGAGTGACGTCGGCTCCAGCAGCTTTAGCAGCCAAGGAAGCTCCACCAGTATAGGCGAATAGATTCAGAACTTTTGGTGTGTTTCTCAATAGTTTTACTTTTTTATAAATATAATCCCAATTGGCAGCTTGTTCTGGGAAAATACCAACGTGCTTAAAAGAAGTAAGCCCTAAACGGAAGCTGATTTTTGAAAGAGAGGAGTGGTAATTTATATTCCATTGTTCTTTCATGCCTTTTTTAAGTACCCATTCTCCTTTTTCAGGATTGCCTGCTTCTTTGCGAAAATCAGCGTTTGAGAGCTTGTTCCATTCATTTTCAGACAAGGACATATCCCAAACAGCTTGAGGCTCGGGTCTGGATAAAATAAAAGAACCAAATTTCTCTAATTTTTTGTAATTTCCACTATCAATTAGCTCGTAATCTGTGAAATACTCAGGTTTTAAAAACAACATTGGAACAAATTTAGTCTTTCATCAGTATAAGTACTAACGAACGGTCAGCACCAGAATATAAAGATGAACAAAAAAATATTAATACGGTTAAAGCGAAGCAAATTATTTAAGCTAAGGTTTACGTTGTTCTTCACCTTCGTTTTATCGTCACTGATGGTAAGCTCGGCTTATTTTACTTATAATATTCCTAAAAGAACCTCTTCAGACAACGTAAATCTCAACAACATATACAATACTTGGAAAATAGTAAAATACTATAAAAACGGAAAACTAGTAGTAAATAGTAAAAAATTCCAAAACCTTCGTTTTCGTGTAAATACCGATGGCACTGCCGATTGGATAAAAGAAGGAAACGAATCTAATTTTCCTTTTACTATTACTAAGGACGGTACTCAGCTAATAGCTAATAATGGAGGTTCAAAAGAAAATGTAGAAACGATCTATGAACTTACTGAAAATAGGCTTCGTTTTGGAAAAAGAAATATACTTTCACATTATGAATATGTAATGGTGCCTTACAATTTTGTAATAAATTAAATTGTAGAAATTATTATTTACAAACAGAGAAGCCACCCATTTGAGGTGGCTTCTCTGTTTGTAAATAATATAAAATCAATTCTGACAATACTCTTCAAAAGTAGCTTCCAGATGTTGTGCGATCATTTCAGCGTTGCGGCCTTCGATATTATGTCTTTCTACGAAATGTACCAATTGCCCGTCCTTAAACAATGCCATAGCAGGAGAAGAAGGTGGATAAGGAAGTGTATATTCTCTGGCTTTTTGCGTGGCTTCTTTGTCTACTCCAGCAAAAACAGTGACAATTTTATTAGGTTTTATTTTGCTTCTTTGTAAAGCAAGTTTAGCACCAGGTCTTGCAGCTCCAGCAGCACAGCCACATACAGAGTTGATGACCAATAAAGTGGTACCACTTTCCTTTAAAGCAGATTCTACTTCAGAAGACGTTTTTAATTCTTGAAAACCTGCGCTTACTAAATCTTCACGCATGGGAGCTACTAGGTGTTCTGGGTACATATTATTGAATTTTGAATTTTAAGTTTTAAATTTTTGTAAGACAATTTTAAATGTTCAATCTGTTTTTTTAATTCAAAATTCAACATTTAAAATTCAACATTATTGATTTACATGAAGCCTAACTCTAACTTTGCTACTTCTGTCATCATTTCTTGTGTCCACGGTGGATCAAATGTAATTTCAACCGTTACATCGTTTACGCCTTCTATTTCTTTGATATTTCTTTTAACATCATCTGGAATAGATTGTGCTGCTGGGCAACTAGGAGAAGTTAGAGTCATTTGAACAAATACGTTGTTTACTGGAAATACACTGATTTCATAGACCAATCCCAACTCGTATATATTCACTGGTATTTCTGGGTCATAAACCTTTTTTATAGCTTCTAAAGCCTTTTCTTTTATTTCTTCTTCCGTTAGACTAGTATCTGATATCATAATCTCATTTAAAACATTTATAACAACTATAAAGTTCGTGTAACAACTAATTATCCATTATAAACCAATGCGTCCAATTTCATTTGTTTTACCATCGACGCCAATCCATTTGAACGGGTCATAGAAAGATGCTGGCTCATTCCTATTTTATCAATGAAATAAGGTTCTGTGTGAATAATTTCCTGGGGCGTATGACCAGAAAATGTTTTTAGTAATAAACCTATCAACCCTTTCACTATAATAGCATCGCTATCGGCTTTGTATATTACTTTGCCATCTTCTAACTTAGAAATCATCCATACTTTGGACTGGCAACCTTTTATAATATTTTTATCTGTTTTATACTCGGTAGAGAGTTCTTCAATTTTTTTACCAAGTTCTATGATGTAAGCATATTTGTCTTCCCATTCGTCTATTAGAGAGAAGTCGTCAATAATCTGATCTTGTATTTCTGTGATGGTGGACGTCATTTATCGAAGCATTTTTACGGCTTTTTTCATACCGTCTATAAATAGGTTAACTTCTTCAATTGTATTATAAAGTGCAAAAGAGGCCCGAGAAGTTCCTGAAATTCCAAAGCGATTCATCAGTGGTTGTGTGCAATGGTGGCCAGTCCGGATAGCAATACCTTTTTGATCTAAAAGGATACCTAAATCTTGATGATGCACTCCCTCCATTACAAACGATAAAATACTCACCTTGTCTTTTGCTGTACCAATAATTCTTATTCCTTCTAACTGCTCTATCGCTTTGGTAGCATGGGAGAGGAGTTTGTTTTCATGTTTTTGTATGGCTGCTTTTCCTACTGTTTGAATATATTCTACAGCGTATTTTAATGCAACGGCATCTGCAATGTTTGGAGTTCCAGCTTCAAATTTATAAGGAAGTTCGTTTACTGTAAATCCTGTATATGTCACCTCAGCAATCATCTCTCCGCCGCCTTGATAGGGAGGCATAGCTTCCAGAAGTTCTTTTTTGCCATATAAAATTCCTATTCCTGTAGGGCCATACATTTTATGCCCAGATAGAACAAAGAAGTCAGCGTTTAGTGCTTGTACATCTATTTCCATATGAGAAGAAGATTGAGCTCCGTCTACAAGGACTTTTGCACCATACTCGTGTGCCAGTTCAATAAGTTGTTTTACAGGATTGATTGTACCCAGTGCGTTGGATACATGCACTACTGCTACTAGTTTTGTTTTTTTAGAAAGTAATTTTTTATATTCTTCTAAAATTAGTTCTCCTTGTTCGTTGATTGGAATAATTTTCACCACTGCTCCTTTTTCCGCAGCCAATATATGCCAAGGCACGATGTTGGAGTGATGCTCCATGGATGAAATTAAAATTTCATCGCCTGCGTTTATATTTTGTCTGCCATAAGTTGCCGCTACCAGATTTATACTTTCAGTAGTGCCGCGGGTAAAGATAATTTCTTCTCTGTGTTTGGCGTTTATGAATATTTTTAAACTATCGCGTGTAGCTTCAAAGGCTCCTGTAGCACGTTCAGCCAAGGTATGAATTCCTCTATGAATATTGGAATTTATTTCTTTGTAGTAATCAGAAATTGCGTTGATAACTACTAAAGGTTTTTGAGTCGTAGCTGCGTTATCAAAATAAATCAAAGGTTTCCCATTCACCTCTTGATGTAGGATTGGGAAATCTTTGCGAATTTGATTTATGTCAAATTTAGCTTCTTTTTCTATATCTTCCTGACTTAGCATTTCCATGTTAGATAGAACAAAACTAATCAAAAAATAGTTTATAAGGTTTGTTTTTCTTGTTTTTGTGCAAAATTTACTTAATATTGTTTGTAAATATTTTAGCCTATTCTTATGGATTATCGTAAAATAAGTGAAAAGTAAATAGTAAAGATGACTGCAATAGTATTTTATTCGTTCTTTTAATTATTAAAAAATTCAATTAGACTATCGACATTTTTATTTTCGGCTAAGATTTTTATGTTGTCACCAGTTTCTAGCACTGTGCTTCCTCTTGGTACAAAGTATTTCCATTTCTTAATACGGTTACAATCAAATTATCTTTCAATACAGGAATATGCACGATAGATTTATTTACAATAGTTTCCTGATGTCGCGGAATGGATAAATTTATCAACTTCATATTGCTATTTTGATATTCGCTAAATTCTACAGGAGAATTTAATTGTAATGGTTTAGGAGCGTCTAATTTTAGTAGTTAAGCAATATAAGTTAATGGCTATCCTTGAATAAGAGCAGAAGTTAATACGATAAAAAACGATATTAAAGATCCAGTTTGCTTCATTGGTTCCAACCGATAAAGGAAAGCAATGGTAATAGGAATGGCACCTCTAAGCCCTACAAAGGAAATAAAGAGTATTTCCCCCTTATTGTATTTGAATGGTAGTATTAAAGACCTAGAAATTCTATAATTGATTTAGAACGCATCCAGTTTTTGACTACTTCTTTAGGCTCGTTTGGATTTTTCTTGCGGGCAATATCAGTCAATGAAACGAAATTTTCTGTACCTATCTTAAAAGTAGTTACTGAAATTTCTTTTACTTTTAATGTTTTAATTTTATTCATTTTTGTGAGTTTACATAGGGTAGATTCGTCTAATAGAAAATTGTCGAGTTTTAAAAATATTATCGTATAATAGAAAATGCTTTTGAATTCACAAGCGTATCATTCATTAACTGAAATTGATAAAAACCTACTGGTAAAAACTGCGTTGATAAATCGATTTCGGATATGCCTTTTTTTATTACTCCACTGTTAACGATTTTTCCATAGATGTCGAAAATTCTATAGGTAAAAGATTCTTCCGTAATGCTAGCGTTGAATTGAATATTAATTAATCCTTGACTAGGATTTGGATATAATGAAATATCGTCAAAACTAGCAAGACGCATAGGAAGTTTTTTAGGGAACATATTTTTAACGTCAATATATTTTACATAATATGCTTCTGCCTGATAAATTTCATTAGTTGTTTCGTCTTGTATAAAAACTACAAGTATCAAGCTTGTATCGTTATCAGCTCTAGAAGTAAGTTTTACAAAAGGAGTAAATAATCGATCTATTACTTTAGTTTCATTTATAGTCCAGTCATAGCTTTCAATATGTTGACCTGCTGCATTGGGTAAAAATTTCCGAAATACATTTGTAAAAGAAAGGTTATTAGCATATACGCTGTCTTCAAGCACCAATGACTGAATGGTAAATGGACCTTTGTTGTTTAATAAAGAATTTCGGGTGAGGTGTACTTTGAAATTCAATTCATTATTATATACGTTTACCTGATTGATAATAATAGTGTAAGGAGAAGTCTCCAACTGACGATTTTTAAAATTATATTCTCCTGCATTTCCAAAAAAAGAATGAGCATTGTCTAAATATTTTCCGTCAACGGAAGCAAGAGGGAGCGTGCTATAACCATATAATAAATTACGTGCACCTACCTCTCCAATATTATCGTTGTTTATTTTGTCATCATGATGCATGAATCGGCTATGGTATTGAATTCTTATAAGTTGTTTGTTGTTGCTAATATCAGGTTGAGTGAATTCAGTTTCAAATTTTTCATAGTCGCAAAATTCTTCTACTATTATTTTTCTATTTCGTTCACCAATAAAAAAATTATCGAAAGCGAAACCGTCGTATTTACCAGGAGCATTATCAGCGTTACTTACAAATAGAATTCGAAATCTTACCGCTCTATTTCCAGCTTTAGTTTTGATTTCATCAAGGTTGAAACGAGAATTGAGCCAATTATCGCCTGTACTGCCCGTCCATCCTGGATGAAAGAGTCCATTATCTTCTACTATAGAAAGCATACTTACTACAATGTTGGAGTTGTACCAATTGACTCCTTCGTCTTTAAGTCCAATGGTTTGCCATTTTTCTTTTCCAAAACTAGTATCGGCAAAAGTCCATTGAAGACATGCTCCGTCTAGTTGATGTTCGGTTAAGCACCATGTATCTAGACAAAGCATCGGTAGTGATAATTGATTAAGATTAAAGGCTGGACTCTCTATCCAAGAAAATTCTGATGCATTGTAAGAAGTATCTTTTTTGCCATTGTTGGTAAACCACGCTGGAGAAACACTATTAATGATACTTCCTGAAGGCGATTGATATTTCCAACTGGATTTTCCTCCAATATTATAATCAAAACTCTGATAAAATCCTGTAGAATCGTTCATATCAAATTTTTGTTCGTATAGAGACTTACTGAGATCAATAATGGGGAAAATTGGAATAGCTCTAACCAAAGTATCCGAGCAACCCCAAGCAGATTTTACAATGTGAGTGACAATATATGGGTGAGCTTTGTAATGTTCGTAGGTAGTATAAGAAATAGAATCTGATCTATTTAGCGCTTCAGTACCATTATCGTAATGCCAAGACCATGAATTTATTTTATCCGTTAGCCCATTATCCGAGATGCTATTTTTTATTTTTAGTACAGCAAGACTACTAAGTTTAGTCGTTACCTTTTCATAGTTATTTTCCACATTAAAATTGGCAATAGGTTTGGCTCCAATACGTATTGTATCTATGATATCATTATTGCAAGTGGAACTATTTCGGATCGTTTTGAAACGAATAGCATATTTGCCTGGTTTGTTAAAATAATGGCTATAACTAATCGCTGTATCGTAATTAAGAGTTGAGAAACCATCCCCATAGTTGATTAGAACTTTATCTCCTTTATTATTATTTTTTAATTTCAATTTTAATGTATCACTCTGGCAATACGGTTCAGTAATGGGAATTGTAGTAAATGATAAATTTGTAGGGGAATTAAAACGGAGATAAAGATGTCTGATTTCAGCACAAGCACCAATAGAGTAGGCTGGATAAGTATAGGAAATATCAATAATGGAAGTATAGCTACTTTTTGATAGATGCTTAAATACTTCCTCTGGTATAAATTTTAAACTAGAATTAGAAAGATCTACATTAATTCCAAGATTGGGAAGCGTATTAAAGCATATAGGATCCTTACAATCGCATGTAGAATTATCCGTAGAGCAGAGTGCAACGCTGAAATTTCCACCTACAGGAAAACCAGATAATAGTAATGTGTCTTTATTTACAGAACATAAAGAGGTTGAATCTCTATAATTAATATCGTCTGTCGATGATTTTGTTATTCCATTTATTTCTACTTTCCTTCTTGGATAAATAGAAAAGTAATCTACGATAGGATTTGTAGTCCCTGTCAACCATATTTTTATAGGAATCGAATATTTATTTGTAGCGTGTAATTTTGGTTTTAACGTTAATCCATTTACAATATATGAGCGACCTGAATATAAATTTTCAGAGTAACCATCATAAAGTAGGTCAATGCGTTCAATTTTTTTGCCAAAACCATAAACTGAAAAATGTATACTTTCTATTTGTTCGCATATCGGACCTGATGGGTTTAAATCGTGAACAAAACTAGGAGGAGAGGCAAGAGGGTTTACCACCGAAAATTGATAAGGTATGTTATATTCAGCAGTACAATTGAACTTATTTTTTATACTATAATGTAAGTATAAGCTCGAAGTTGAAGATGCCTCAGAAGGAATAAATAGAAAATTATTTCGTTCATTCCCTTGTATAATAGAATTATTGGAAGGAACAAACCACTCATTTGTAATTGTATTAGAACCAATGTTCTTTAAGTAAAGCCCTAACGAAACAACATCATCTAGTTTTGTAAAATTGTATTTTAATGTATTGTCGTATTGAGCTTCAATAGAGGCTGGGTTTATGGTAATGGAGAGCGGTGAAGAGTTTTCGAATTTATTAACTCCAGATAAAGAATAATTTACCCTAACATAAACAATAATCATAATCGGTGCATTTGTAGCATTGTTAAATACACTCAATAAAATATTATTACCCGTTGAAGTCTTTATAATGGTGTCGTTATTACTATTTCTTAATTCGTATTTGTAAGCGACGTTATATGGATTAAAGGTAAATGTTACGGTGTCACCAGAACATATAGTAGATTTGTCAGCAGATAGCGAAACTGCAATTTGTGCGTGGGAAGAGTTATATTTCGCAAAACACAAAATAAAAAATAGTGACAAAAAATGACTTCTACTAAATAAAAAATTCGCCATAAAAAATATAAAAATTCTTTCGTTAAATATATGAGGTAGCTATAGTATAATACTTATCATAAACATTTGTTAAACTTGTCGTGTTTAAATCAAATGATATATGGAAGTGTATAATTAAGGATTCAATAAAAGCGTGATTCCAGTTGTATAATTTCGCATTTTCAGCGCAATTATTGACTTAACAATCAAAATCTAAAAATTCGATAATATAGATTTATAGCCGCGTATCAATGATTTCTTGTGATTATGCCTTTATAAATATTTCCGTAAGGGGTATTTGTAAATTGATTGGATGCTTGAGTTTTCGTATTCTCTTTTTTTAGCTGCGTACAGCACAAGATAATTGGTCTTTTTCATGTCGTTAAGGGTCGTATAAAAATTAATTGGCGGTAAAAAAATCTTTACAAAAGGTAAAAACTATAATTCAAAAGTAGTTGGTCAAATTTAGAATTGCAAACTTATTAATATAAAATAATTTAATTTTATATTAATAAGTGTAGTTAAGTTTCAATCTTTTTTTGATTACAAAATTGATTTTTTTTAAAAAATAATAAGAATGTTAATTACAGTTAAAGGCTGAATATCCCATCTGCCATTAAGTGTTAGCGTATTCAAATTAATTCAATAGTTTATGGATTAATTTGAATTTTTAATGATAAAAGCGAAATAGTATTAGAAATAATGGCTAAATTATGGTAATTTAAAATCACGAAAAAGAACCTTTTCAGCATAGGCAGATATAGTTTTCAAATTAAATACTAATTCTATGGCAATATTAAACTAACTTTTAAGGTATAATTTTAAAAAATAGATAAATCATGACTAATGGAGTTTTCCTGAAAATAGTTTTAATTTTAATTTCATTTTCTTGTCAGAAAAATATTTCAGTTGATACTACTATTGTTGATTTAATTGAAAATGAAGAAAAAGATTCTCTATACGAAACTCCTAAAACATCTGTAAACACAATGACCGATGAGAAAACAATAACAGGATATTTTTTAGGAATAGAATGGGGGGATTGTGCTCATTTTAAAATTCTTGATACAACAGGTCTGGAATATAATTTTTCTATTTTAGATAATAGCCTTATTGACGTTGATCTTTATTCAAATGATAATTATATAGGAAAAAAAATAAAAATATATTTACATAAAATCAGAGTTAAACTACCTCCTCCTGACCAAATAACCGAAGACAAGGAAATTATTGTCCGACTTGAAGACGCTGGTTTCGATGATCTGAAATTAAAAGATAAATTTAAACCTAAGATCAGATTTTTAGGATTGGAAAATTATAAGGTATATATATCCTTGCAAGATGCAATGAAGGATGCAAAAGAAGGAAGCGAATTAATTATTTATCCGGGAACATATTCTTCTAACAAAGAGATAAAGATTGCGAAAGACAAAATTTCTATTATTGGTATTGGTAAACCTCAACTATTATGTACGAGCACGTCTCAAAATGTTTTTTATATAACTTCTGAAGATGTCACTGTGAAAAATATATATGCGAGCCATGTAAAACCTAATGCTCACGTTAATTGTTCTGGAAATGTTTTTTCAATTAGCAATGCTGATAATACGACGATAGAAAATTGCGATATTAATGGTTGTGGGAGAGTGGGTGTATATATAAGAGGTACTGGAAATGTAATTTTGAAAAATAATTTTATCCATAATAATTCTCTATGTGCCGTTCAACTTGAGGGAATCAATTATAACCAAGCATTTGTATCGGAAGATGTTATTTTTATTAATAACAGAATGGAGAGAAATGGCAAACAGTAATAGTTATTTTCTATTGTCTTCTCCCAATAAAATACTTAGATAACTTTCGTAACGGCTCTGTGCGATTTCACCAGTTTTTACTTTTTCTATTACAGCACATTTTGGTTCGTTTAAATGACGGCAGTTATTGAATTTGCATTCGTTTAACATAGCCCTCATTTCAGGAAAATAATGTGAAAGTACATCGTTTCCAACTTCAAAAATACCGAGTTCTTTAATGCCAGGTGTGTCTATTAAAAAAGTGTTTTCTTCTATCGTGAAGCGCTCCGAAAATGTAGTTGTATGTACACCCTTATTAGCAAAGCTAGAAATTTCTGTAGTCGCTAAATTTAATCCTGGGATAAGTAAATTTACCAAAGTAGATTTCCCCACACCTGAATGACCAGAAATTAAAGATGTTTTATCTTTCAATACATTTTTCAACTCCTTCATTCCTTCACCAGTTAGGCAGGAAGTATTTATGCAAGTGTAACCCATATCAGAATATATGGTGGAAAATTCTTTTAAATATTCTTTACTTTTTTCGTCGTAAATGTCGTATTTGTTAAATACTAAAACAGCTGGAATTCTAAACGTTTCTGCTGAAACCAAGAATCGGTCTACGAAGCCTGCAGAAGTGCGAGGCATAGCAAGCGTTACTACAAGTAAGGTCTGGTCTAGATTACTTGCTATAAGATGTCCGTGTGAAGATTTATGAACTGATTTTCTAATTATATAATTTTTTCGGAGTACAATTTCTGAAATTGAAACGGTATCTTCGTTTTCATTTTCATGCTCGAACCCAACTATATCACCTACCGCAATTGGATTAGTTACCCTAAGGTCTTTGATTTTAAACTTTCCCTTTAATCGACCCTTGTATATTTTGCCATCTTCTCCAGCTATTTCGTACCAAGATCCAGTAGAGCGTGTGATTGTTCCTTTCATGCTTTTGTGCCCGTGATTATTATGGTAGAAATGTATTTTAAAATAGCTTCAGTAGCGCCAGTATTATTTTTTATATAATCTCGTGACTGTTCTGCTAGTTTTTTTCGCATAATTTCTTCTTTCCATATAGGTAAAAAAGAGGTAGTAAAATCAGGTAAGTCTTTTATCGAGAAAGCAATACCTTTTTTGATAAGTTCTTTCGCTTCTCTGAATTTTTTATAGTTGGTTCCAAAGAAAATTGGCATTCCAAAAGTGGCTGCTTCTAATATGTTGTGTAAGCCTCTCCCATACGCACCACCAATCCATGCATATTCAGCGTATTGATAAAGGGAAGACAGCATACCAATATTATTGATAATCAAAATGTCTTTATCTGTTACATTAGTTGCATTTGCATCCGAATAGAGAATACTACTTTTGTTTATTCGTTCTTGCCAGTTTTTCAATTCCTCTGGATGAATTTCGTGTGGTGCGATAATGAATTTGAGTTCTTTAAATTCAGGATTTTTGATAAAAGGAATTAAAATATCCATGTCTGCTTTCCATGCACTTCCTATAATAAATAGTTGTTTATTATTTTTAAAAATAGCTGCAATAGGTAATTTTTTTTTGTTATCGCAAAGCTGTTTTACCCTGTCAAATCGAGTATCGCCTATAACTGATGCATTGCTTAGGTTTATAGTTTTCAATAATTCTAGCGAGGTGGTTTCTTGCACAAAAAGCCAAGTAAAACAGGTAAGAATGTTTTTGTAAAAACTAGTATACTTACTGAAGAAAGGTTGCCCATTACGGAAAATAGCAGAGAAAAGAATCGTTGGAATTTTTCTTTTATGAACTTCATCGAGATAATGGAACCAGAATTCATATTTTACAAAGAGCACTAATGCTGGTTTAGTAATAGAAAGAAATTGCTGCGCATTTTTTCTTGTATCGGCAGGTAGATAGAAAATATCGTCTGCTCCTGTGTAGTTTTTACGAATCTCATAGCCAGAAGGAGAGAAGAAGGTAAGTAATATTCGATAGTTTGGATAAACGCTACGAAAGGCTTCAATAACGGTTCTGGCTTGTTCAAATTCTCCTAAAGAAGCAACAT
>JAYTHK010000407.1:0-2332 GCA_043732665.1 Cytophagales bacterium
AAAGGAAGATTTGTCTTTCTAAAAAACGATAAATTTTATATATTTAACTTCCTAACATCTTAATAACCTTACCTTTTAATACGATAAACGTGAAAGCTAAAATACAATCACTTGCCAAAGAAGCGGCCTTATATCCTCAGGAAAAGCTAATGAAGGTAAGAGAAAATGTAACGATTCTTACTATCGGTATTCCTAAAGAAACAGAAGGCGATGAAAATCGCGTTTGCCTAACACCTGAATCGGTGAGTATATTAGTTAATAACGGCCACGAAGTAGTCATAGAAAGTGGTGCAGGCAGTACGCCTAAAATGAGCGACCGTGATTTTAGTGAAGCTGGAGCAAGGATTGTTTATTCCGCCCTTGAGGTTTTTTCTTCTGATATCGTTTTGAAAGTAGATCCACCCACACCAGAGCAATTGGGTATGATGAAGATGGGGAAAACGCTCATTTCTGCTTTACAAGTAGGGAGATTACAACCTGAATTTCTTAAAGCAGTTAACGATAAAAAAATTACGGCACTTGCTTATGAATATATAGAGGACAAAGAAGGAGGAAAACCGATTGTAAAATCGATGAGTGAAATAGCTGGAAGTACAGTTATGCTTATTGCTGCAGAGTATTTGAATAGTAATAATGGGAAAGGCGTAATTATTGGTGGCATCACAGGCGTTCCTCCTACCAAAGTCGTTATTCTTGGCGCGGGTACCGTTGCCGAATATGCTGCCCGTGCTGCTCTGGGGCTTGGAGCAGAAGTTAAAGTTTTTGACAATCATATTTATAAATTAAGAAGATTAAAACATAATCTTGGTCATCAATTGTATACTTCTACGATTGATTCGGTTACGCTGCGCAACGAAATGAAAAGGGCTGATGTAGTAATAGGATCGTTGAGGTCGGATGAAGTCAACTGTTTTGTGGTAACGGAAGAAATGGTGGCAGAGATGCGGCCAAACTCAATCGTTATAGATGTGAGTATTGACCAAGGAGGTTGTTTCGAAACTTCGAGAATCACAAACCATAAAAACCCTGTATATAGAAAATTCGATGTTATACACTATTGTGTACCTAATATTCCTTCACGTGTAGCACGAACTGCTACAATAGCGCTTAGCAATATTTTCACCCCAATGTTATTGCAAATTTCGAAACGAGGAGGAGTAGACGAAATGATCTATTCTAAAGAATGGTTTATGAAAGGAGTATATGCTTACAAAGGAAACCTAACCAATCCCAATTTGGCGAGGAAGTTTAACATGAGTTATAAAGATTTAGAATTGCTGATAGCGGCTCGATTTTAAAAGACCTTATTAGATGCGAGGCGTTACGATTTTTTTCCTCGTAGATAGATAATCTAATGTTTGTTGTCCCCATTGGCGGAGACGCATTATGATGCGTCTCTACAAAAAAAATACGATTACACTTCCAACTTCACTCCTAACACTAGCAATATCAAGATTAAAAGCCCTAATGCGATGCGATAATAACCGAAAACTTTAAATCCGTATTTGGTAAGAATTGAAATGAAAAATTTAATGGCGATCAACGCAACTATAAAAGCTATTATATTACCCAAAATCAATATTGAAATATCTTCTGAATGAATTGACTTATACCCTTTCAATAGTTTGTATGCTGTAGCGGCAAACATGGTGGGCACAGCCAAAAAGAAAGAAAATTCAGCCGCTTTTTGACGGGTAAGTTTTTGAGACATCCCTCCTATAATCGTAGCCGCCGAGCGCGATACGCCAGGAACCATAGCCAATGCCTGAAAGAAGCCTATTTTTAAGGCTAAAGGATAATCTACTTCTTTATTCTCCTCTGGCTTATTAAACCACTTATCAGCAAACAACAGAACAATACCTCCAAGTAATAAAGTAACCGCAACGATATCAGGTCGCTCCAACAATTCATCAATCTTCTTATTAAATAGAAAACCTAAAATTGCCGCAGGTAAAAAAGCAACGAATAATTTATAATAAAAATCCCAAGACTGAAAGAACCTTCTCCAATACAACACCACCACTGAAAGTATAGCTCCGAACTGAATACTCACTTCAAATATCTTGGTGAATTCTGACTTATTAATCCCCAATAGAGACGAGACTATAATCATGTGCCCTGTAGAAGAAATTGGCAAAAATTCGGTTATTCCCTCTACGATAGCCAGAATTATGGCATTAATTAATTCCATATTACTTTTTCGACTTGTATAAGATGGCAGCAAACTCTACTGCAAAACCCAACACTACTACTACTGGACCAAGTGTAAGACCTAGAAAACCTATGCCATATTCACCTGTTTCCATCATCATAATAATGAACCCTATTATTA
>JAYTHK010000408.1:0-2323 GCA_043732665.1 Cytophagales bacterium
ATCCCATTGAGGAGCCAATTTATATCTTAGTCCTAAGCCTATAGGCAAAGCAATCTGATTTAAGCTATATTGTTTATGAGCACCAGGCAATAAACCCTCACCTTCTGTATGATAATCTCTCAAATTTACAGTTTGTCCATTATAGGTAGTCTGAGGATTATGATGAAAATAAGCTAAGCCTACAAACATATAAGGTACGAAATCAGGTCTTTTTTGATACCTACCTCTATGTTCGATAAAATCGATAATCACATCTCCTTTTACTTCGAATATGTTGTTCGTAAAGTCTAGGTTTCTAGCTTTTCTACGGATATCTGCTCGTTCCCCACCTTTATAAGAATAAGATGCGTTAACAAAGTCGTTCCCAGCTATACGTCCGTAAGAAATAGCACCTCTCAAGGTAACTCTTGTACCCATTCTTCTAGTTACATCAATACCAAAATTATACCTGGTGTATTTAAGACCAGGACTAACGAAACTTGGTCCTGGATCTACCTCTCCCACGAAATTCATGGTATTTAAACTACCTCCAATACTCCAGTATTTATATTTTTTAGGAAATTTTTGAGCGCTAGCATCAAGTACTAGGAAAAAGGAAAGTAAAAATGACAATAACACTACATTATATAACCTGTTCATATTCTGTTATTTTTTAATCGTAAAACACCTTACTTAGCAAATATATATTAATAATTACGAAAACAAAAACATATTTGTTGACTATTACCTGCTCTTTGGATAAAAAAATTGCAATTTATTCTTTTCATTATTAAACTATTTATCTTTAATGTATAATACTTTCATGTAATAATCCATGTAATAAATTTCAAAAAAAAGATATATATCCTTAATTTCTAAGGTCTAAACCCCAATTAAGTTTTTGTCGTAGTGTTTCATAATAATTGTAATTTTTCAATTCTACAAGTTTAATTTTAAAATCTGCTTTTTTAACCGCCAATTTAATATTAGAGGGCACTTTTACAGACCTTGAATCAAAGGAAATTAAGAAATTATTACTCCTGCTTTCCACTTCAAACGATATAGTGCTGCTGTCTGAAACAATAAGAGGTCTAACGTTAAGATTATGAGGACTTACTGGTGCGACAATAAAGCTATCTGTACCAGGCACGACCAATGGACCACCACAACTTAACGAATAACCTGTAGAACCTGTTGGTGTAGAAACTAATAACCCATCGGCCCAATAGGAATTTAAGTATTCGCCGTTGATGTAAGTATGCACTACAATCATCGAAGACGTATCCCTTTTTAGGATTGCAAACTCATTTAATCCATAATTAACCCCATTAAACCATTGCTCTCCATTCATTAATTTTATGAGAGTGCGCTCTTTTACGAGATACTCTCCCGCAAGCAAGCGATCTATTGCCTCTGCTATCTCTTCTCTTGCCGTCGTAGCCAAAAAACCCAACCTCCCCGTATTTATTCCTAAAATTGGAATCCCTCTTTCGCCCACAATAGTAATAGCCTCCAGCAATGTACCATCACCTCCTGTACTGATTAAAAAATCAGCATCAAATAAATCTTCCTTGCTGGTATACGTTGGATAATCGACATACTTAACTTCTTTTTTCTCTAAAATAGTTTTAAATGCTTTATGCAACTGTACCTCAAGCTTCTGCTTTTTCAAATGATCAAACATCGCTTGAATGTATGGGAGGGCTTCGTCTTTAATAGGTCTGCCGTGTATAGCAATTTTCATAATGTAGGAATTAAAAATACAGCACGTTTAGTTCACCTATAAAATTAGTAAATAAACGTGCTATGCGACTGTCTTTCTTATAATTATTTTTTTAAAGAATCAACAATTCCAGAAATCAATATAAATACTTCTTCTATCGATTTCATCCCGTCCAAACCATAGTATTTTTTTTGTGCTGAATAAAAACCCGCAACGGGAGTAGTCTCATTATTATAAACACTTATTCTTTGTCTAATTATAGCAGGATCCTTATCGTCAGGTCTGTCAGAGGTCTCTCCCCTTTTCAATAACCTTGTAAATAACTCTTCTTCCTTTACTTCTAAAGCAATCATTCCAGAAACTGGAATACCTGAGGCATTCAGCATTTTATCTAAAGCGTCCGCTTGTGCTACTGTGCGAGGAAATCCGTCGAAAATAAAACCGTTTACTTGTTTATTTGACTTTATTTTATCCTCAATGAGTGCGATAACCAATTCATCGGGAACAAGTAGCCCCTTTTCTGAATATTCCTGCGCTCTTTTGCCTAATGAACTTCCCGCTTTTTTTTCTGCCCGCAAAATATCTCCTGTAGACAAATGCATTAGATTATATTTTTCAATT
>JAYTHK010000409.1:0-7929 GCA_043732665.1 Cytophagales bacterium
ATTTCTATATCAATATTAAAAAGAACCCTCAGTAAGGGCAGACATCTTGTATATGTCTATTATAGAAGCAGCATTCATGTTGCTTCTATAGTATGTTATTTTTTAAAAACGCTAAGCCAAAGTTCTCCAGCAGTCAACATTGCCAGAATCGGAGCGGTACAATAAATCCAAAAATCTGTCCAAACATTTGCTACAATGGACGAAGAGAATGTACGGGCTGGATTCATGCTCATACCAGAATATGGTGCTTCAAAAGTGATATAAAGCGTAATAAGTGTAGCCACGAAATAGGAGGTGTAGTTGGATAGTTTTGTATTATCACCTGTAACAAGTACAGTTAGAATTAGAAAAAAGGAAATTATAAATTCCAATACAAAGGCTATTCCAAGTCCTTCTTTTCCAGGAATAGTAACAATGTAATTAATCAAGGGATGTTTAATAGACTCAGGCATTAAAATGCTTAATAAATAAAGCCCGAGAGCACCACCAAGGAATTGAAAAAGAATATAAAAGAAAGCATCTTTTTTTGAAATCCTATTTAATCTTAAAAAAGTAAGGGTGACCGCAGGATTAATATGTGCTCCTGATTTTTTTCCAAAAGGAGAATGAATAATAAACAACGCTGTAAGCCCCATGGTAAGCCCAATAAGAAAACGGCGGATAATATCAATACTAATTAGCTCTCGTATAAAGAAATCAGGATGCTCAATAAGAATGGAAAAAAAACCTGCAGAAAACATGAAAATACCCAAGCCCAATGATTCACTGAGATATAGTTTCAATTTCTCCATTTTAGTATTTTATATTTTTTTTGCTTAAAGATAAGATGCAAATACTAACATAATAAATTAAGGTTAATCGTCTGGCCTTTTTGTTAAGTAACATATAACGTAAATTTTACTTTATAAGAATTCATAAACAGAATGGTCTGTCGACCGCTCATATCTATTTAAGTTTCTCCAATAAATGTTCACCCACTCTCAAGGCATTTGCCATGATCGTCAGCGATGGATTTACTGCACCACTAGAAGGGAAGAAACTACCGTCTACCAAATATAGATTTTCAATTTCATGTGTTTTACAGAAAGTATCTAGCACAGAAGTTTTTTTATCGGTTCCAAATCTAGCCGTACCACATTGGTGAGCGATTCCTTGCAATGGAATTTTTTTTCTTAAATATAAATGGTGTGGTAAGAAACTATGTCCATCGTCTATAGTCTCCATGACAGTTGACCATTTTTTTATTAACCGATCAAAGCCTTTTGTATTATTGTCGGTATAATCCAAATGAATTTGTCCGTTGATGAACTGAACCCTGTTTTCTGGAGCGGGTAAATCTTCTCCCGTCATCCACCAGTCTACAGAGTGTTCTGCCATTTCTTCCAAGACCATATCTGGCGTGAAGCCTGGAGCATCTCCTGCCAACATTAGTTTATTTGCTTTTCCCAATAACTGAACATGTCCCATTGGAAATTGGAAATCTTTTTCGCCAAAATAAAAATCATTTATGGCCATTGTTTTTTGAAATTTGGTAAGATTTTTTTTATTTGAAACTCCTAACATCGCTGCATTTTGGTGTTTCATAAAGTTTCTACCAACTTGATTAGATCCGTTGGCAAGACCATTAGGATGTTTATCATTGGCAGACTTAAGTAATAGCACTGCTGTATTCACAGCGCCTGCAGAAACCACAACAATATCTCCCTCAAACTGAACAAGACTTCCTTGATATTCGACTTCAACACTTGCTATTTCATTCCCAAATGCATTGGTGAGTAAACGTGTTACTTTAGCTTCTATAAGCAATGTGATGTTTGAATTCGCTAACGAAGGGCGAACACCGTCTATGTCAGCATCTGCTTTGGCATGAATCAAACAAGGGAACCCATCACAAGTATCACAACGGATGCACGCACTATTAAGCGGATCTTTTTCATTTAATTTTACACCCAATGGAACATAAAAAGGATTGTGTCCCATTTTTACCAATGCATCGTGTATCTCCTGAATCCTTGGTTCATGGCTCACGGGAGGATTTGGATATTCTTCACTGCGAAAAGGTTCTGTTGGATCTATTCCAGACTTACCATGAACGTGATAAAGTTTTTCAGCTTGCGTATAATATTTTTCAAACTCTTTATATTTTACAGGCCATTCTGGAGAGATACCGCCTACATGTTGTATAGTTTCAAAATCTTTCTCTCTCAAACGAAACAATGCCGCTCCGTATACCTTGGTATTTCCGCCCACCCAATAGCCAGTTCCAGGATGTAAATCTTTATGCCCTTCTGTTTTCCATAGTTCATGCGTATGGTACTTCTCTTTTAAGAAAACTGCTTCTGTATCCCAATTGTCTTTTTCGCGAGGTAAAAATTTGCCTCTTTCCAAAACTAAAATTCTTTTTCCACTATCTTTTAATTTATTTAAAAGTGTGCCGCCACCAGCACCAGTTCCAATAATGATAATATCGTAATGTTCCATGATAGAATAGATAGGTTTAGGTTATAATAGTCACATAAGGTTTGTTTCTTAAATATTTGAATAAAAAAGGAGTAAAACAAGCGTTTATTAGAAAATAAAAAGAAGACGCATTGTTGTGTTCAACGACTATTTAATTTCATTACGAAAAAATCTGTTTGTAGTGAATCGAATAGTCTATGCAACATACATACCATTGGTGTAATCTGTTTTATTCCTAAATCCTTTTGATCCGTGGTCTATAGCTAGGAAGTGCAAACCCTACAGAGCATACGAAACCATTCATACGAAAATCATTGTCCAGATAAAGATAATTGTAAACTAGGTCAATATTAGAAGCTCTTTTTTTTGAGCTCACCGAATTTCGTAAACCAATATTGTATCGGGCTTCTATAATAATATAGCCGTTGCCAAGTACATTCTTAAGTTTTAATCCAGCTCCGATTGAAGCTGTGTATAAAAGTTTATGGCGCAGAGTAAGAATATTTAATTCAGGTCCCGAAACTTCTACTTGATTTCCATTTAGCTTGTCTTTTCTACTTACTATTGCTTTGTCATTTACTAAATAACTAAACGTTCCACCAAAATTTATATAAGGTATAAATTTTTTAGTACTAAAATTAACATGCAATAGTATTGGAATTTCTATTAAAGTTTGTTTTTCGTGAAAACTAATTTTAGCAAATTTTAAAATTTCATCTCTGTAGGTATGATTTTTTTGTACTAAATTTAGTTCAGTAAGTAAGGATATATTCTTTCGAACAGGGATTTCTAAATTTACTCCCAATTGCAAACCTAATGCTGATTTGTATATGCCATGGCTTATAGCTGAATTGTCTACGCTAAAATTTTTGATCACATTTATATCTTGATTGTTTAAGCCAATTTTAATGCCATAAATAAGTATAGGACAGTTGCGGAAAGTACTATAAAGATTAATAAATTCAGTCGGATCAATAGTTTCATTTAGTATATACTCAGGATTTAAATTTAGAAAATTATACATACAGTCTTCCGCTTTTGCTCGCTCATTGAAATAAAGCCATGTGAATGTAAGAAGCTTGTAAGCCTCTATTCTTTCTTCTTTGGTAAATCCGTTTTTGTCTTTTAAACAAGGTTCTAGAATATTCGATACTTCACTGATACGACCTTCATCATAAGTACTTCGCGCTTTTTTCAATACTTGTGGACAATTGTTTTGAGCAGAAATGATGCTTAGATTCACAAAGCAAAAATATAAACCAAAAAATAATTTTGAAAATTTCATACTTTTCATATTTAAAAAAATGACAACTAAAAAAGGACAACTAACAACTACTATTTTTTATCAAGACTTTCACAGGTTTTTTCGTATTTTATATCGTCGGCTACGAATTGATTCCATTCTTTTTTATTCATATTTCTGCTTATTTTATTACAAATGATAGTAGCTAGTAGGTCAATATTTGTAGGCCATACTCGGATAAGATTGTCTTTGCAACCTGCTAAAAGTTTTTCTCCATCGGGGCTAAATGCTATTGACCAAACCCAATCGTCATGATCTTTTAATACAATGGGAGGGTCGTGTAAATTTGCCATATTCCAAATTCGAACTGTTTTATCAAAACTAGCCGTAGCCAATTTCACTCCGTTGTTGCTAAAAGTAATATTATTTACGCGAGCATTATGTCCATTTAAAGTTACATATAAAATTTTCTTGCTCATGTCAAAAAGTCGAACGGTACCTTTCTCGTTTCCAATTGCTAATAGCTTTCCATTCTTACTGTATGTCATCGATACTATTGGTATTTCGAGAGGATCTTCAAATACGACAGAAACTCGATTGTTATTATCTAAATCGAGGAGTAGCAGTTGTCCTTTTGCATTTCCGATGGTAAAATTATTTTCTATTGGACTAGTGGCAATAGCATTTATTTTTGATTCACTTTTGTAAATTTCTTTAGAATTTTGATTCTCCCAATAATAAATTTTTCTTTCCGAACCACCAGAAATTATCCCTTTATTGTTGTAGGTGAATCCTAGAAACCATGTTTCTATTATCTTACCTTTTATTACTTGAGGTTTTAAATTGGACTGCGTTAAGTCAACTAGTTGAAGATACGAATAGTCGCCACCAGACACCAGTATTTTTTCATCCGAACTAATAGCAAGGGCCTTGTGCACCGTATATAGATTTTCAGCTAAGAGAGTAAAATTGTCTTTGCTAAGATTAGTATTCCATTTGAATATTTTTCCATCGCTTCCTGCTGAAAAAATATAGTTTCCTTTATAAGTGGAGACCAGAGCTCTTACATTTTGTTTGTGTTCACGAAAGCTATTGTAAGAATCGTCTTTCAGATTTTTTACCGCATTATATAAAGCATCATAAATATCTGGATCGTGTTTTTTACCTCCGTTATTTTTATTGAAAACATAGGCTTGTTGCGCTACTAATCCTTTTAATATAGGGTCTAACAAATTGATAGATTTCACTGCCATTGATCTTGCAATCGAAAGTAGACGTAAGTTTGATGCTTTTTCCTTTTCTGACTTTGCCACTACTAAAGCGTCTTTTGCCAAGCCTTGTTGGTGTGTTGCTTCTGCAGTAGCTTTTTCAGCCTTCACTCTTTCTGTATTGGCACGCTCTTCATTTTTTTTTGCAATAACGGTTTGCTTTTTTGCAATTTTCTCCTGTTCTAAAGCTTCTTTTTTACTAATAGTTGCTTTTATTGTTTCTTTTTTGGCAATTAGAGCTTGTTCTTTTGCAAGTGCAGATTGCTTCTTTGCTAACAGAGATTGTTTGTCGGCCTTCTGTCTTTGCTGCTCACCATAGATCATAAGAAGAGTTGCTACCGCTACACCAAACAAACATATCATAGTAAAAATTCGCATCAATATAATTTTTTGATGTTGTTGTTTTTCTTTATATAACAGTTCCTTTTCATATTCTTTTTTACTAAAGCTAAGAAACAGCATAGTGCGTTCATAAGCTTTATCGTGCCTCATTCCCCAAGCTTTTGAAGGCATATCTTTTTCCTTCCAAGCAAGTGCTATTTGTAAATCTGGCGGTCTCCAAAGGCCTGTTTTTCCAAACTGATGTAACTCCGCAGCCTCCGATAATTTTAACAATAATTTTACAGCCTCCGCTTCTTCATCCACCCATTTATTGAGTATTACCCAAATACGAATCAGGCTTTCATGGGAAATATCAATTATACTATTTTCGTTTAATAATATATTATGAGGAGGCATTAACAGTGTACGTTCTTGACTTCTGAAATAATTGATTACCGTTATAATTTCAGCTATTGGAGCTTCTACTATTTTTACAATCTCGCTCAATTTAGTTGGCCGCCTTATTACTCGTGCTTCATTTTTTTCTTTTTCGGTAATCGTTTTGAATATTTTCTTAGCAATTATTTTTTGTGTTTCGCTTAGCTCGTTATATGCTTCATAAGCATGAATAGAAAGTGCATTTTTTATTCCCCCTATAGCATTGTAATGTGCAAGTAGAATAAGACCTTGGCTGTTTGTAATACTTTTCCAGTAATCCCATGTACGCATTAATGCATGTTGTATAAGGGGTAGTGCATCAGCATTATCACCTGCGTCTTCCAGTAGTTGTTCTGCAAATCGCTCTTCTACATTTTCTCCTATTATAAAAATAGGAGAGAGGATCGCAGTTTCTTTTTCCAGACGTGTCATTTGAGGAATTAAAAATTGACTATTGTTTATAATAGAAGTGAGCGTCGGATGAGCAGAACATTCTCCAATAAAATCGGAACGCATAGCGATAATTACATATATTAAAATTTCTGATTGTTGTACAGCATTCGTTATTAGTTTTATGAAATTTAAAGTTTCCTTCTGTGCTTTTTTATTGTGGTTATTAAATCGAAATAATTCTTCAAATTGATCTATAAATAATAAAAAATTTGAAGAACTATTAGAATTATTACTTTTAATTAATTCCACCAATCCCATCGAATTTTCGATATTTGTTAAGTAGGTTAAAGCTGTTTCATTTTCAGAAAAAGCATTCGCCAAATTTTGAATAGGAGCAGTGCCAGGGCAAAGTGTGATTACTTCCCATTTGGAAGAATAAGAGTCGGGTTTTATATTTTTGCATAAGGCAGGAAATATTCCACAATTTATAAAAGATGATTTTCCGATTCCAGAGGTTCCAAATATTCCTACAAATCTATTTTTGGTAAGTTTTTCGATTACTTCTTTTATTTGTTTTTCTCGTCCAAAGAAAAGATGGCTTTCTTCATATTTAAAAGGCCTTAAGCCTGGATAAGGATTGGAGGTGAACGTTGTTGTATCGTTTGGATAAGACATAGTTTTAGTTTAATGAGTAAGTTCTGAGAGAGCTTTTTTGTGAGAATGATGTTTTAAAATTTCTTGTGCAATTTCTTCGTGTAAAAATATAAGTTCATGAAATACTTTTCTTTGAATGATATATAGGGCGCTAATTTCTAGTGCTTTTAATTCGATTATTGTTGCTTGCGTTTGAATAGTATAATCTAAAAAATGGACAAAATTCCCTTTTGTAAATTGACGAATTGGTTCATTATTAATTTTCAACTCCATCAATCCATTCTGTGAAAAATAGTAATCGCATAATTCATGTGATTCGCATTCTACTATTAATTCATTTTTCTGATAGTGTACGAAGGTCATTGTCTTTGCTAACTTTAATAAAATAATAAAGGACATTTCCTTGAAAACCTCTAACTTCTTTAGAAAGCAAATTATTTCAAATTTTAATTCTGGAAAATATTCGTAGTTTATTATTTTTATAAAAAGAGTATCCGTATCAACTAAACTTTTATATTTTTCCGAATATAGACTAAATTTTATTTTGTCAATTTCATACAAAATTATTGCTGATATTTCTTGTAATAGTTCGTCTGGATTTATAAGGTTAGCAATAAATATATCGGTGTCTTTGTATTTTCCAGATTCTGCCAATTCTTTTAAAGCACAAACTTTTGTCCATCTGTTTATCCAATTGTAATCACGTTGTATAAGATCATACAGTATTTCAATTTTATCTATTGGCGCTGTTGGAAAATGATTCTTCATTTTCAAGACAGTTGTTTTATAAGATTCTTTTGCAAGAATAGGAAGTAGTAGAGGTTTTAACTCTTCAGATATCAATGCTTGTAGGAGTTGTGTAGCAAATTCCTTTTTATCATTTGTTGTGCTATCTATATTTTCTTTTATTTTCGAAACAGAATTTGGATTATAAAGTAAAGAAAGGAGTTTGAATAGCGAAGTATAGTTGGTGTCAATTTCTGCTTTTACGGCCGATAATAAAAGAGGAGATGTGTTTTGGTAATTCAAATGGATATAGGTGGACATGTTCCAAACAATTACCCGACACATATCTTCAAGACCTATTCGAAATGGATTTTTTTTTTCGTCTCTTATTATTGTTGCATTACGACTGAGAGCATTTACAACTGC
>JAYTHK010000410.1:0-7913 GCA_043732665.1 Cytophagales bacterium
TATTAAAAAATAAATGGTTAATTTTTCAATCAAAAACAATTACAACAATGAAATTCATACTCTTTATCTTTCTTGCCAATATTAGTCTTTCTCTTTCCTCTTTTAGTCAAGACTTAAAAGAGGGGCAAGTAATTTTAGTTACAGTAAAACCTGATTCGGCGAAATTATATGTTAACGGTATAGAAGTTTTTACTCCTTTTCGCGCCAGGGCAAATAATGCCAACTATTTTTATGTTGCAAAAAAACGAGGCTGTATCAATCAAGGGTTTACTTATGCTGAATTGGCAAAAAAGGGCAAACGAAAATATACGATTGAATTGGAAAAATCTAATCCTTTACCAGCGGGTTATTCTTCCAAGTTGATCGAAGTGTATAAGTTGATTGACAAAACTGATAAATCAATAAAAGTTAATTTGGGTGACACTTATTTTACTACCTCCATAGGTGAAAAAATGATTGCATACGGTTATAAAAATATTGTTAATGCTGATCTTTTTGATACCCAGCAATGGAAAACACAATTGAAATTGGCCGGTGAAGTAATCAATATTAATAAGAATACAATAGGGTCAGGATTTCAAATTGGCGTAAAAGTAAATTGGTCGGTTTATGATGTTGTAGAAAATAAAATTATTTTTCAATTAAGTAGTGCGGGCATGTCAGATACCAAGGCGAATTTTCAAAATGAATTTGCTTTAGCATTGAAAAATGCCTTATTAGGTTTAATGGGTAATGCAGAATTTCAGCGAATCGCACAGCAAGTAACCGTTGAAAATACAAAGTAAGAAAAACCCGTTGTCACAAATGTGGAGACTTGAATCAGCAGGGTCAGAACAGATCGCTCACTTCCATCTTCAAAAAATCTTTCCAACCAAGCGCACTTTGCCCCATTAAATATACTTTTGCTTCTGGGTATTTCCTTTTAAACGATTCCATACCCTTGTTTCGTTGGCTTATACTACCTTTAACTTCAAGCGCAACGACCTTGTTTCCTTTTTGTAGTACAAAATCTACTTCATCATTTCCTTCTCGCCAATAGAATAGATTAAAATTTCTGGCAATGGATTGATTCAACAAATGCTCACCAATAGCCGATTCCACCATTCGTCCCCATTTTTCAGGTTCTTTTTTTATCTCACTAAATCCTACCACTTTTTGAGCACTCACCAAAGCATTGTTGTGTACTTGAAATTTCGGACTGGAAGACCGCTGTCTAATTTTGTCCATGGAAAATTTTTCAAGTCCTGCGGTATCCGGCAATTCTAAGTAGTGAGACAACGTTGTAGTGTTTCCTACATCTAATAATTGCCTAAGTATTTTGGCATAGGATAAAATCTGTCCCGAATAATCACAGTTCAACTCGAATAGTTTTTTATTAAAGTAGGTTTGTGTATTCTACTCAAAAGCAAAACGTCTTTCGTAATACTTGTTTCTATAAGAGAATCACAAACATATTCCTTCCATCGTTTCTCATCCCCTACAAGCGAGGCCGAACCTGGGTATCCACCAAACCATACATATTGGTCTGCAGTAAAGCCAAAGGCCGCATTCATTTCGTTGAAAGCCCAGTGACCCATATAGATTTTTTTCATATCTTCCGGCGAGCGATTCTGTTAAACCTTTTTGAATCAACATTCTTGATGAACCTAACAAAATTATTTTCAGAAAGAGATTATTTCTGCAGTCTTCGTCCCAAAGCTGTTTTACCTTTTCGCTCCAATTGTTTATTTTTTGAATCTCATCAATAACCAAAACGAACTCATTCGTATTTTTGTAGGAAAGTCTTTCCGCTTGCCAATGTTGTTCTAACCAAAATTCTCCATCTAACCTAGCTCCATCAGAAGAAGTAAAAAAATAGGGAGGCTGCGAATTTTCCATTACTTGCTGAACAAGCGTAGTTTTTCCAGCCAGCCTTGGTCCTAAAAAAATCTGGATGAACTTTCCGGGCTCTTTTATTCTTTTTTTAATTATTTCAAAATGAGGCTTTTAGTACATAATATTAAAACTACTTAATATAAAGAACAAAATCACTCAATATATTGAGTAAATCAAAATAATACTTAAAACGAACGAATACCGTTAATTTTCTGTATAATTATGTTATAAATGTCGACAGAAGCCTTTGATATCTTACTGGAGAAACTTATCGCCTATAAAAAGAAGTATTACACTAATGTATTGCTTCGTGGAACGATTTTCTTCTTCGCGGTAATTTTTACCGCCTGGTTATTATTTTCCTCCCTCGAATATTTTGGTCGCTTTGATACATCAGTTCGTTTGGCATTCTTTTTTAGTTTTCTAAGCATCGCCTGTTTTGCCTTGTACAAATGGGTAGCGACTCCAATTGTCAAATTGGTAGATCTAAAAAACCAGATCAGCGACGAAGAAGCAGCCAGTCAGATTGGAAAGTATTTTCCTCAAGTAAGTGATAAATTGCTTAATGCACTCCAACTAAAAAAACTATCTCAACAGCAGAACGAATTGTTGCTGGCATCGATCAGTCAAAAAACAGCCGAGCTTAATTTTGTTCCGTTTACAGAAGCGGTAAATTTTAAAGAGAACAAAAAACATTTAAAGTTTGTGGCCGTTCCAATCGCAATTATTTTAATGTTGTTGATGTTCGTTCCACAAATGCTTACGGAGGGAACGAGCAGAATTATGAACTATAATACTGCCTTTGTACCCAAAGCACCATTTGATTTCAAAATTGCAAACAAGAAATTAGAAGCCTTTAAAAACGAAGACTTTGATGTAAAACTTCAGCTTGCGGGCAACACCCTTCCCGATCAGGTGTATCTTATTTCTAAAGGGAAAAGAAGCAAAATGAAAAAAGAAGAGAACGGCGATTTTAGTTTCACGTTCAGAAGCTTGCAGCACAACGAAGAATTTAATTTTGAAGCTGCAGGATTTAATTCTCTACCTTATTTCATTCATGTGATCAGCCGCCCAGATTTACGTTATTTTGATACGTATCTTAGTTTTCCTGCTTATTTGGGTAAGAAAAACGAAGCACTCAAAAATGCTGGAAATCTCACGGTGCCCGAAGGAACACAAATTAACTGGGAGTTTGGTACTGCGGATGCGGAAACCATTCGCCTTAACTTTTCTTCTGACAATAAGGATATTCTACTACAATCGAAAAACGATCAATTCAAATTTTCACGTAGAGTATTAAATTCTGAAGAATATCATTTACAACTTGAAAATTCGCAAAGTAAAAGTAAAGAAAACATTAGCTACACGATCAACGTTGTAAAAGATGAGTTTCCAATTATTCAAGTGGAAAAATACAACGACACGGTTTTATACAGTTACATCAGTCTTGGCGGAAAAATTTCAGACGACTATGGACTAAGGGCTTTGAAACTTTTTTACAGAATAAAAAACAAAGAGAAAAACGACGAGAACCCTTACCGTTCGCTCAGCATACCAATAGATATAAATAGTCCAGCTCAAAATTTTTATTACAACTGGATGATTGATTCGCTGGAAGTAAAACCTGGAGAAGCGTTGGAATATTACGTGCAAGTTTCGGACAACGATGGTGTAAACGGGAGCAAGAGTAGTAAGTCTGGAATATTTGAGTTCAAACTTCCTTCCGAAAAAGAAATGAAGAAAGATATCAAAGAATCTTCGAACAATGCTGAAAATAAGATGGAGAAAATATTAGACCAGACACTTCAACTTCAAAGGGAACTCAACGATCTGCAACAGAAAATGAAAAACCAGAAAACACTTTCCTGGCAGGAAAAGAAAGATTTGGAAAACGCATTGAAAAAACACGAGCAGCTAAAAAAAGAAGTAGAACAGCTCAGCAAACAAAACAATCAGTTAAACGAAAAGATAGATAAATTTTCTCCCCAAGAAGAGCAAACAGCCATGAAGATGTTAGAGCTTCAAAAGCTTTTTGACGAGCTGATGGACGAAGAAACGAAGAAGATGTACGAAGAGCTTCAAAAGATGCTCAACGACAAAGCCAGCAAAGAGATGATCGACAAGATGCTGGAAAAGATGGAGAAAAAAGACGACGCACTTAACAAAGACTTAGATCGTGCGTTGGAGCTTTTCAAACAACTAAAATTTGATCAAAAACTAAACGACGTAATAAAAGACTTGAAGGACCTTGCCGATAAGCAGGAAAAACTTTCAGAAAAGGCAAACGATAAAAATCAGACAAACGATAAGCTGGCGGAAGAACAACAAAAATTGAACAATGAGTTTAAAGATTTGAAAGAGGACTTGAAAGAGTTAAAAGACATTAACGAAAGTCTGGAAGACAAAAAAGATATGGAGCAGTCTAACCAAGACGAGCAGAGCATAGATAAAGAACAATCAGAGAGTAAGAAGGAATTGGACAACAATCAAAAGAGTAAGGCGTCCAAGTCTCAGAAAAATGCTTCTGATAAAATGAAACAAATGTCGGAGAAACTCAGTAAAATGAAGAAGGAATCGGCAAGTGCAGAAGCAGAGGAAAATTTGGAAGACCTTCGTGCTATTTTGGAAAACTTATTAACGCTTTCTTTTGATCAGGAAGCTTTGATGAAAGATTTTAAAAAAGTAAACCAGTCTGATCCACGTTATATACAACTGGCTCAGAAGCAACTTAAGCTGAAAGACGATAGTAAGATGGTAGAAGACAGTCTGATGTCTTTGGCAAAAAGAGTGTTTCAAATACAAGCTTTTGTGACTCGTGAAGTGCGTTTGATGGAAGGCTATATGAATGAAAGTGTAGATGCTATACGTGCTCGTCAAAGTGGACAGGCTGCTGGTAAACAACAGTTTGCCATGACTTCCATGAACAACTTGGCTTTAATGCTAAACGATGTAATGAAGCAGATGCAGGAACAAATGGCAGAGTCGGACAAGCCTGGTGGCGGCGGTCAGTGTAAAAAGCCCGGAAAAGGAAAACCTGGTTTGGGCGATATGCAAAAACAACTTAATAAAAGTATGGGTGAGTTAAAGAAAAGTGGTAAAACGGGAAGAGCATTATCTGAAGAATTGGCAAAGATGGCAGCTCAGCAAGAAATGATTCGTAGGGCGCTCAAAGAGATGGAAGGTAAAATGGGGAAAGACGGCAAAAATGCAGGTAATCAGCTAAGCGAGATGAAAAAAATGATGGAAGAGTCGGAAAAAGATTTAGTCAATAAGCGATTAACGCAAGAGACCATTATGAGGCAACAAGACATTCTTTCCAAGCTGTTGGAATCTGAAAAAGCGGTTCGCGAGCGTGAATTGGACGAAAAAAGAGAAGCAGCGAAGGCGAATGAACTAAAAAACGAAATCCCACCATCTTTTGAGAAATATTTGAAAGCAAAAGAAAAACAGATAGATTTGCTGAAGACAGTGCCGCCATCTTTAACGCCTTATTATAAACAAGAGGTGAACGAATATTTTCAGAAATTAGAAAATTAATATATATTGACAATTATTTACAAATGAACGCTTTAAAAATACAAATACCGTCCATAGTTGAAAACATTCGAATTGTCGAAAGTTTTATCGATAACGTAAAAGATAAATATAAAATCGACGACGACATCTATGGAAACATAATGATAGCGGTAACGGAGGCTGTGAACAATGCCATCAAACACGGCAACAATTGTGATAAGAATAAAAACGTTACGCTTACAGCGGTCTACGAAGAAACTTTGGTGCGTTTTATAGTAGAAGACGAAGGTACTGGTTTTGATCCAAACAAACTACCAGACCCTACGGCTCCCGAAAACCTCGAAAAAATAGGAGGCAGGGGTATTTTTCTGATGATGCAGCTTTCCGATGAGGTTAATTTCACCAATGAAGGAAAATCTATCGAAATGATTTTCCACTTTCCTTATTAGTAATTACTAAATTTTTTAGCCAATGCAGATATACTGCATTGTGTTCGTGTTTCTTTGTAAAAACAAAAGAGAAACATGGAAACACTACACTTACCAAAATCAGTTCTTTTAAAAGAGATCATTCGTTACGGAGAAGACATGTATATCCTAAATGCCGAAGCAGCGTTCTGCTCAGGCTGGGAGTTTCGTGTTACTCCCGTACATATACGTGCTGATGTAAAAGCGTTGTCAGAGATTCTAAGGCTCGAAAACCCTATACAAGCAAGGAAAATAGAAGACATACTACTAAATATGCTCGGCTTTGGAGAACCCCCAAGAATCGACATTCAAGAACTTACTGGAGAGTATCTTTTGCTTAGCAACAGTGAATTGGTGCTGCGGACTACAAGTGAAAAAATGATTTCTGAAAACCTTCATGATCTACCGCAAATCGTAGATGTGTTTGCTAAAGTAAATACCGAACCACTAGCGCATTTTCTAAACATAGAGAAAGAGTTTTCAAAAGAGATTTTAGAAAAAACGTTTACTGATTTTCAAAAAACATTTTTCCTGATGGAACGTGGCTATCACGTGGACGCCGCTTCTGCCATGACTCAAACCAACAACCCAATTTCTGCAATGATCTACGATAAGATCAAACAACAACTAGATCCAGAAGAAGTTATTTTTTCTGTTGTTGCACAAAGACAGGAAGATATTTTGGAAGAGAATTATAGTTTTAAAGAATTTACAGATTCTATAAATGATATGGTACCTTTTTAAAACTTAAATAATACTTTGCTGTTCCCTCACCTAAAAAGAAGGCCTGTCTACTGACAGGCCTTCTAGTGGGAGATAATGATTATTTTATTCTGTACGCCACTTTTCCTCCAAAAGCTTTGGCAATTTTATCCATTTCTTCCCAAGCGTTCATAATTGGAGTTCCTTTCGTTCCTTTGTATTCAACAGCCATACCCCCTTGCGCAGCGATTACAATTTTCCCTGTTAGAATAATATCAGCTCCTTTTAGCTGCGCATTCAAAACGACACGAACGTTGCCTTTCAAGGACTTCGGTGCTGTGGTAATGAGTAATGGGTTTTTACCTTTATTTATAGTGTAATCTTTGCTCGTCAATACTTTCAATACTTTTTCGTTTACTGTATTTGAATCAGGCATTGTAATAATAATTGTACTTGTTTTTTCAGGTATTCCCTGTGCGTAGCCCAGTAAAGTGGTGAAGGCAATAATGAATGATAAAAGTAGTTTTTTCATTTTGTAGATTAGTTTAAGATTTATACGTTTATTATTTTATGTAATTTAAAATTATTTTTGAAATAGGTACGAATTTTTGTTTTTGGTAAATTAATAAGTTGAGGAGGGAATTTTATAGGGATTTATTACGTTAGCACATTCTCAATAGCGTAAATAGCCGAAAAAGTATAATTTGTATTTTAATCCTACAAACAAAAAGAGAAATGAAAGCACAACAAGAATTAACAATCAAACTAGTGCTTGACGGCTGGTATAACCATGTAAAAAGAACAGACATTTTGTTAAACGCACTCTCCGACGAACAACTTCAAAACGAAGTGGCGCCAAATAGGAACCGAGGAATTTATTTATTAGGACACCTTGCTGCTGTGCACGACCGAATGTTGACCCTGCTTGATTTTGGAAAACGGTTACATCCAGAAATGGACGATCTTTTTATACTCAACCCTGACAAATTTAAAACCGATTTGCCTTCCGCAAAAGAGTTAAGAGCATACTGGACAGAAGTAAACACACTACTTGCTAAACATTTCAATGATTTGAAAACAGAGGCTTGGTTTGAAAGACATACTTCCGTTACAGAAGAAGATTTCGCAAAAGAACCACATAGAAATAAGTTGAGTATTTTAATCAGTAGAACAAACCATTTGGCTTATCATTTAGGACAATTAGCGTTTTTGAAAAAATAAAAAAACTGGAGTTTGCTAACTGTTGCTGGAAGACACCAATGCTATTCAAATAAGAAAATCGGGACAGGAAAATAAAATTCAGACTTTATATTGAAGGAGAGCGCACCGTGACGAGTCTTTTAATAGAACATG
>JAYTHK010000411.1:0-7908 GCA_043732665.1 Cytophagales bacterium
AAAAGTATATTGGCACTCTATCCAGTTCGGACTAATCGCTAGTGACCATACGTTGAAAATATATGGTGCGCATTTGATTTCGTCAAGAGGTGAAACTATATACTCCTTTAGTGCTGGCGTGCCTAAATACAATCTTGATGTTTCTATCATGATGAATACTCCATACAAAAAAGGCAGCTATCAGGAAAAGTATTTTGTAATCAATTCGTACGAAGATTTGTTTAATAGCTTAGACAACATTAAGAGTGAACTTGCAAAACGCATATAAGTGAAAGGTAAGAAGTGAGAAGTGAGAACTGCTTCATTAACGTTTTCACTTATCACACTGTACTATCTAACCTTTCAAAAATTCTATTTCGTTCTGTAAAATATTCGCAAACCATGATCGCCGAATTAATGATTCCTTCTTATGCCAACTTTGGTGGCAAGACACATGGAGGTATCCTTCTTTCTATGATGGATAAAGTAGCGTAAGCTTGTGCATCCAAACATGCAGGGAGTTATTGCGTAACAGTTTCTGTAGATACCGTAGATTTTTTAGAGCCGCTTGAGGTAGGCGAATTGGTTTCGCTACATGCTTTGATAAACCATGTAGTAAAGTCTTCCATGATCATAGGAATTAGGATAGAAGCTGAAAATGTAGTTACTGGCATAAAAAAACATACAAATACTTCCTATTTTACAATGGTTTCCAAAGGTAATGATAATAAACCCAAAGAAGTATCAGGGCCTGAACTAGAAAGCAAAAAAGAAGTTCGAAGATTTTTAGAAGCCATAAAAAGACGTGGACTTAAACACGAATATAAAGTACAATTAAACAACGAAAAGACCAGCCTTTCTATAAAAGAAGAGATTAAAAAAAGTGGTTAATAAGCGGTATAGTTTAAAAAATGGGCTCGAGTTGTAAGGGAGCATGCTCAAAGCACTGGTATAAAGCGTTGAATTTCATATACTTTTTTATTTTAAAACTATGGAAACTGCCAAGAATATCATTACCATAGACAATGATATTCTTGGCAGATAACCTGTGTTTAAAGGCACGCTTGTTCCCGTAGAATCTCTATTTATCATCTTGAAAGAGGTATATCTCTAAATGAATTTTTAGACGATTTTCCTAGCGTAACAAAATAACAAGCTCTAACTGAATTAGAAATCGCAGAAAAAATAATGACTTCAAAAAATTTATGAAACTGCTGCTTGACGAGAATTTACCAAAAAGGCTCAAGCTAGATTTTTTAGACCATTAAATTTATACCGTTCGAGACAAAGAGTGGAACGGCAAGAAAAATGGAGAACTTTTAGCATTAATAATTTCTGAGCAGTTTGACGCCTTACTGAGCTTCCACAGAAATTTACACTATCAACAAAACTTCAAAAAATGCTCCTCATCGGTATTAGTGCTCAATGCCAGTGATAATTCCTATAGCACACTTAGTAAATTAGTACCGAATATAAAGGAAGTATTGAAAATGAAACTTTCTGCGGGGTATACAGAAATAAAATTATAGAAAGCAAAAAAGAAGTTCAAAGATTTTCAGAAGCGATAAAAAGACATGGACTAAAACACGAATATAAAGTGCAGTTGAACAACGAAAAAACCAGCATCTCCGTAGAAGAAGAAATTAGAAAAATAACAAATGAACGTTATGTTTTAAAAAGCGGGTTAGAATTATAAAAAACAGCTTATAACAGCTTACCTGCAAAAAAGTACTATTTTCATTAAAAATTAAAATTGAAATAAGTACTTTTAAGTACTAACCTTAAACCAAAATAAACGATCCAAAACGTTTATTTTACTTACAAATCCAATTAACAAAGAATCATATTAACGATTGATTACTTTAAATAAATCCATTTAAAAAAGTGGAGTTCAGAAACCACTACTAAAAAACGAGGCGCAACCGAAAAGCCAAACGAATAGGGAAGGATACTTAAATTAAAAAAATCATGGGAGCAATTCTTTTAATAATTAATTTAGCAGTCATTGGTTTACTAGTTGCATCAATGTGGAAATTGTTTGAAAAAGCAGGGCAACCAGGCTGGGCTTGTATTGTGCCAATATACAATCTTATTGTACTGTTAAAAATTATTGGCAAACCAACATGGTGGATTCTTCTTTTGATTATACCAATCGTAAACTTCGTGATTTTAATTATTGTTTATCATAACCTCTCTCTGTCTTTTGGCAAAGATATTGGGTTCACATTTGGTCTTATTTTGCTAGGAATTATCTTTCTCCCAATATTGGGCTTGGGAGATGCTCAATACATTGGACCTGGTGGCCAGAGTCTAGTTGAACCTACACTTGAAACACAAAAAAGCTAAAAGCTTCTTAAGCTTAATTTAAGAATATATAGCGGGAAAACGTTCTAAGGCATAAAGCCCTCAAACTCCTTCCCGCTATTTTTATTTCCTATATATTTTTAAGCATTTTTCCCTAAAAATTCATTTTTAAGATAAAATAGTATAATTTGATACATAAATTAATAATGAGATGAATTTTGAGAAAAAAGAATTATCGTTTACACAGATTATATTAGTTTCATTTTTCCTTGGAATATTCGGCATTGACCGACTACTTCTTGGCTATAAAAACTGGTGGATAAAAGGCATTACGCTTGGCGGCTGCTCTTTATGGGCATTGATAGATCTGATTAATATCGTCACGTTAAAAATGAAAAGAGCCGATGGTAGTGAAATTGAATAATGTCCTAAAAAATTTATTCAATTATTCCATCCACAATTGGCTGTTTACTTTTGCGGGAGTCTACTTTCTGATATCCATACTTCTATTTTCTTACTTTAAAATAAACATTGCCGTTCCTTGCTTTATTCGACTAACCACAGGATTCCAATGTTCTGGATGTGGTCTTACAAATGCCTTTGCGCACATCGCCAAATTGGAATTTACAGAAGCTTGGGCAGCTAATAAGCTTTCTTATGTAGTATTGCCAGCCGGTTTGTATTATGCTATAAAAGATTTTATCGCTTTCAGCAAAACACCATTAATATAAAATAAAGAATGATTCAAGTTACAGTATACAAATTAACCTATGAAAAAAAATAAAACAATTTGTGTGGTATTCGGTTTATTATTATCCCTGCCATTTACTCTATTTTCTCAGACAATCCCTTTTGGAGCTCCCATCAATGGTGCTAGTACGAACGAATCAAATCCTTGTTTAAATGGCAATGGGCGTACCATTATATTCGAATCGAGTTATGACGCAACGGATAAACCGATATTGGCAATAAGCTATCAGAAAGGTGGTGTATGGTCAAAACCAGTGGAGTTGAAAGGCGCTACTAACACCATTCCAACGCTTACCAACAACGGCGGATTCTTCTTAAACAGCAATGCCAACATTCTACTTTTCAACTCCAAAATTCACGGCGGAGTAGGCGATCAGGACATTTGGATTATGGAAAAAACCAGTACTGGTGATTGGTCTATTCCTGAAAATCTTGGCGCTCCAATCAATTCTACTTTACCAGATACAGACCCTTCCGTTTCACCAGATGGTAAATATTTATTTTTTACCCGACTCTCTACTGAAAAAACTCCAAATGGAAATGCTTGTGGTAAATTATTCATAGCAGAAAATTTTGGAAAAAATAGTTGGAAAAACCCTGTAGCAATGCCCGCTCCTATCAACATGGGCTGTGAATGTGCTGGACGTATGCTTGCCGACAATAAAACATTCTTATTTGCTTCCATGCGTAAAGGTGGTCTTGGTGGATACGACATTTATAAAACGACCCAGAAAAGCGATGGTTCTTGGGATACGCCAGTTCCATTCACTTTTGTCAATACTGCAAAAGACGATAAATACATTTCAGTACCAGCCGTTGGCAGTCTTGCTTACACCACAGGAATAGACAAAGCGGGAGGTTTTGATATTGTAAAATCGAGAGTACCGGATGAATTTCAACCTGACAAAATAACGTTAATTCAAGGCAATGTTAAAGACGCCGCTACTAAATTGATACTGCTGCCAAAGGTCATCGTCACCAATACCACTACTAATAAATCTACGACTTACATTGGCGGTCTAGATGGAAGTTATACTGCTGGCGTCCCTCAAGACAATGCGGTATACGACGTAGCAATTATTGCTTATGACAATGCTGAGTATATCTTCAACTCTTTGCTCTTCTTTCCACCTCAGTCTCCTAAGTTTGAAGAGAAAACAGTTAATGTAGCGTTGTCAAGTAAGAAGGCTTCTAAGTCTTATCCATTGAACAATATTGCTTTCGTAAACAACAGCGATACCATTCAAACTTATTCTTCTGCTGAGCTAACGAGATTATTTATTCTGCTGAAAGCAAATGCTACTATGAAAATTGAAATTGGAGTACATACCAACGAAGTACAAACCGATAGTATTTTTCGACTAGAGTTGACGGCAACGATAATTGATTCTTTAGAATATGCGGACTCCACTGGACAAAAATTTCATTCATTAAAAACAACTTATAGCAGTGACAATACAGTTCGTCAAGCAAAGATGATTGCGAGTATTCTTGTTAAAAAGGGAATTCCTGCGAATAGAATTAGTGCGAAAGGGTATGGAAACAGCCAACCGCTAACACCTCCTCCTGCAGACGCTATATTGAATAAGAGGGTTGAATTTAAAATAGTGCAATAGAACTAATTTGAATAGAGGCGCACAATGCACCTCTATTCAAATATCTGCGATACCTTTATTTATTTTTATCTTTTGTCGTCGTTATTGGCGGAGATGCATAATGGTGCGTCTCTACTATTTTTATTAACGCAGACCATATTATATACTAAAGATTTTATTTTTTATAAAAAAAATGCTATCTTATTGAATTATTAAACCTTATATAACCGATATTTCGAGTTTCTGTGCTTTCATAATATGAAAAAGATAAAATCAATTTGTGCTGTCTTGAGTTTATTACTACTTATTCCTACTGCACTATTTCCACAAGCTATTCCAATTGGTGCTCCAATAAACGGCTTAGGCATGTATGATTTTAATCCATGCCTAAGCGGAAACGGACGTACTATAATATTCGAATCCAGCTATGGTGCATCCGATCTTCCGATTGTAGAAATAAGTTATCAAAAAGCAGGCGTTTGGTCTAAACCCGAAGAACTAAATGGAGCCTTTCACACCATTACAACACTTTCCAGCAATGGTGGTTTTTTCTTAAATAATCATGGCAACTTTTTACTTTTTCATTCTAAAATTCATGGAGGAGTTGGGAAATACGATATTTGGATGATGGAAAAAAGCCCAATAGGAGTCTGGACACCAGCCCAAAATATTGGCGCTCCCATCAACTCTCCTTTACCAGAAACCGACCCCTCCATTTCTCCCGATGGAAAATTTTTATTTTTCACTAGACCTTCCACAGGAAAAACTCCAACGGGTAGCCCATGTGGTAAATTATTCGTTTCCGAAAAAAATGAAAAAAGCTGGAAACCTCCGATAGCAATGCCTTCTCCTATTAACATGGGCTGTGAATGCGCAGGACGTATGCTCGCTGACAACAAAACATTTTTATTTGCTTCCATGAGAAATGGAGGTCTTGGCGGATATGATATTTATAAAACTGCTCGAAAAACTGATGGCACTTGGGAAGAGCCTATTCCCTTTAGTTTCATAAACACTCCTAAAGACGATAAGTACGCATTTGTGCCAGCATCAGGAAATATAGTTTACTACACGGCAGCTGATAAAACAGGAGGTCTCGACGTTGTAAAATCAAAAATTCCTGAAAAATTACAACCTAATAAACTAATCTTACTTCAGGGGAATGTGAAAAATGCTTCAAAAAATACGATACTTCTACCAAAAATAGTTGTCACTAATACTTCTACCAATATCGCCACTGCCTATATTGGCGCTAAAGACGGCAGCTATACCGTTTCTGTTCCACAAGACAAAGACATATACGATGTGGCAATCATGGCTAACGACGGCGCTTTCTCATTTAAATCTATGCTTTATTTTCCACCACAGACCCCAAAATTTGAAGAGAAAACAATTCCTGTACAACTTTCTCCGCTCAAACCAAACTTGATTATTCCTTTGCCTAATATTGCTTTTTTAAATAACAGCGATACACTTCAATATTATTCAATGCCAGAAGTAATGAGGTTATATACGTTATTGAAAGCAAACATTACTACAAAAATTGAAATCGGTGTACACACCAATAGCATAAAAACAGACACTATTTTCCGTTCTGGTTTAACGGCAAAAATAATCGATACTTTAAAAAACACTGACTCTACTGGCACGGAAGTACTTTCTTTTAAAACTACTTATAGCAGTGAAAATACGGTAAACCAAGCCAATGCTATTGTTAACTATCTCCTTAAAAAAGGAATTCCTTTAGAAAGAATTATTCCAAAAGGTTATGGCAACAGTCAACCTCTAAATCCTGCGCCTACAGATGCTTTGCTGAACAAAAGGGTGGAATTAAAAATGATTGAATAAAAATTATTTTTTTCGCAGAGACGCATCGTAATGCGCCTCTGCGTGATGTTTTAAAACTCTGCCGATTTCGGTGCACGAGGAAATGGAATCACGTCACGAATATTACCCATCCCAGTTACAAATAAAATCAATCGCTCGAACCCGAGGCCAAATCCTGCGTGAGGAGCGTTACCATATTTTCTGGTTTCTAAATACCACCAAATGTCTTTTTCATGAATTCCTACTTCCCCTGCACGTTTCAATAATTTTTCTAAATTATCTTCTCTTTGAGAGCCTCCTATTATTTCTCCAATACCAGGAAACAACACATCCATTGCTCTTACGGTCTTTCCATCATCGCTTTGTTTCATGTAGAACGCTTTGATCTCTGTAGGGTAATCGGTAAGAATAACTGGTTTTTTAAAATGCTTTTCTACTAAATAGCGTTCGTGTTCCGATTGCAGATCGATGCCCCATTCTACAGGATATTTGAATTTCTTTTTCTTATAATAATTTGAATCCAATAATATTTTTATAGCCTCTGTATACGGAAGTCGTTCAAAACTATTATCTACCACAAACTGAAGTTTTTCAATTAAATTCAATTCATCGCGTTCTTCTTGTTTTTTCTTTTCGTTTTCTTTTATAAAACGTTTGTTCAAAAAGTCCAAATCGTCTTTACAATTATCAAGTCCGTACTTTATTAAATATTTCAGAAAGTCTTCTGCCAAGTCCATGTTGTCGGAAAGCTCGTTGAACGCTACTTCTGGCTCTATCATCCAGAACTCTGCGAGGTGACGCGCAGTGTTGGAATTTTCTGCTCTGAACGTTGGGCCAAAAGTATAAATCTGACCAAGCGCCATTGCACCTAGTTCACCTTCCAATTGACCTGAAACGGTTAGGTTCGTTTCTTTACCAAAAAAGTCTTCGCTAAAATCTATATTTCCTTCAGGTGTTCGTGGAGTATTTTTCAAATCCAATGTAGTTACTTTAAACATCGCTCCAGCTCCTTCTGCATCAGAGCCCGTTATGATTGGTGTATGCAACCAAAAGAAACCACGTTCGTTAAAAAATTGATGTACCGCAAATGCCATTGCATGACGTATCCGCATGATGGCGCTGAACGTACTTGTACGCATACGAAGGTGTGCGATCTCGCGCAAAAATTCCAGACTATGTTCTTTTGGTTGCAGCGGATATTGCTCAGGATCTGCAGTACCGTATACTTCCAATGATGTCAATTTCAATTCTACGCTTTGACCAGAACCCGCAGACTCTACCACAGTGCCAATTGCACCGAGACAAGCCCCTGTTTTAATAAGACTTAAAATCTCTTTATTAACATTTTCTGGTTCAGCTACCACCTGAAGATTATGTATAGTAGAGCCATCGTTAAGATTTATAAAAATAACATTTTTATTATCACGGGTAGTTCTCACCCATCCTTTTACCA
>JAYTHK010000412.1:0-2302 GCA_043732665.1 Cytophagales bacterium
AAGTTGTATTAGTCTTTATAGTTGCAGACATCATTAAATTCCCTCGTGCAGGTCTTTTGCAATAAGAGCTTCAGCATCTTCAGGTCCTTGCATACCCGATTCATAATTTGGGAAGTTGACAGGTGGATTTGTTTCCCAAGAATTAATAATTGGCATAAGTGCTTTCCAAGCTGCCTCTACCTGATCTGCACGCATAAAAAGAGTTGAATCTCCTTCCATAATATCCAATAATAAAGTTTCGTAAGCTTCCGGAGTTCCAGATGTGTAAGATTCAGTATAATTGAATTGCATAGTAACCGGATGGAGAAGCATTTTGAGTCCGGGGCGTTTCGCCTGAAAAAGCATTTGAATGTCCATCTGCGGTTGTATATTTAAGATAAGTTTATTAGGCTGCCAATTGCCAATGGCTTCTGCAGAAAATGCCTGATGAGGAATAGGTTTAAACTGAATTGTAATAGCGGAAGTTGTTTCATTTAAACGTTTGCCTGTTCGGAGATAAAAAGGTACACCTTGCCATCTCCAGTTGTCAATAAATAATTTTAAGGCTACAAAGGTTTCTTTAGTAGAGTCTATACTCACATCTGGTTCCTGACGGTATCCTATTACTTTTTTACCTTGTATCCAACCCGCTCCATATTGGCCTCTTACAGCATGTTTATGAACCTCTTCAGGTTTAATTTTTCGTAAAGCATTTAACACATCTACTTTTTTGTTACGCACTTCATCTGCTTCAAACGAAACAGGAGGTTCCATGGTGATAAGGCAGAGTAGTTGCAAAAGATGATTTTGTATCATGTCACGAAGAGCTCCCGCAGTTTCGTAAAAATTCCCTCGGTTCTCTACACCTAATTGTTCCGAAACTGTTATCTTAACATTATCTATATAATTACGATTCCAAATCGGTTCAAACATAACATTGGCAAATCGAAAAGCAAGAATATTTTGTACCGTTTCTTTTCCAAGATAATGATCGATTCGATAAATCTGAGATTCATTAAAAATAGTATGCAGTAAATCATTAAGCTTTTTAGCACTATCATAATCATGTCCGAAAGGCTTTTCAATTACTATTCGGCTTTGTAATTTATTTTCTGCAAGTCTTGAAGCACCAATTTTCACTGCGATTTCTTCGAATGCATTTGGTGGAACTGCCAGGTAAAAAATTTTGGTTGGAATGACTTTCCATTCTTTCTCAAGTTTTTTAATTTGCTTTTCAATTGCTGTGTAGGTAGAGATATTGTTGAACTCACCTTTTTGGTAGATGATATGTTTAGCAAATTTATTCCATTCCGATATTTTTGATTTGCCTCTGCGGGAAAATTTGTCAACACCTTCATGCAAATGTTTTTGAAATTCAGACTCTGTTATTTTTTTTCTGCTTACTCCAATCAATACAAATTCCTCGGGGATCCATTTGTCTATATAAAGATTATAGATGGCTGGAATTAATTTTCTCCAGGTTAGATCACCAGTTGCTCCCAGAATAACTATGATAGTAGGGTTTGTTTTTGTGCTTGATTCCATTTGATCCCTCTTTAGAAGTATATCATTGATATATAGCTAGCAAAAGCCAGGCTTAAAGTATATCTTTTTTAGGTTTGATACTGACTTTTGTTTTTAAAGTATCAATGTCTTCTTGCTGTTTAGCACATATCTTAATAAGATTATGAACGGATGATTTTAAGTAATCTAAATCATTAGTTAGAATATGATCTTTTTTGCTTTCATAATCTTTTATAATATTCACCTTAATCTCTTTTACATAATCTGCATATTTCTTAATGTTTGTCATATTTTTAATTGGTTATCCAATTTTACAAGTTTGTGTATTTTTTTTGATTTTCAGAATGGATAGATTTTTTTCGTAATTTATAGAATTGTTAATTACTTGGATAGTGTTCATCTAGCCATGTATTATATTCATCAAGATTTTGAAATTCTTTTCGCATTTTCTTTATCCTCTCATTATTTTCAATGTATTCATCGTAAATAACCAGTTTAAAATTCTTATTAGCCAAATGCTGTCTTTGCTTCAAAATGATATGAGTAAAAGCATTATGATAATGTCTGTATGCATCATCCATTGTAGCCATGTTTATTATTAATTCGGTTTTTGTCATAGTGTAGTAAATAATTCGTTTAGCTATTTAAATTACTTATTGAATATTATTACAAAGGAATGCAATGTGGCATAGTTAAAATCTATAACTGTTACATAAAATTTAATCAAATTTACATAATTCACATATTAATTGATAAGATGAAATGAAGCATTATATTTTTTTGTAAAAGAGAATAACAT
>JAYTHK010000413.1:0-7824 GCA_043732665.1 Cytophagales bacterium
CTTTTTTACAATAATAAAATTACCGCATTGACCAAAGATTTAATTCAATGGGAAGTAAATGGAAAATACAAAGCCCGTCCAAATATCATCCAGCTTATGATTGTGGGGCTTTCTAAAGCAGAAGTAAAAAGACCTGTAGCAGAAGAAAACAAAAAGAAGGTAATTGAATTTCTTAAACAAAAAGGTATTCGTGTAAAAGTAGAAGGTGCTGATTGGAGCAAGCAATTTTTTATATATACAAACGAAAACGACGCAAATAGTTCTTATTACCTGGAAGAAGGGAGTACGGAACCCTATATTGTATATGTACCAGGTTTTAGTGGAGACATGGCCAATCTTTTTAAGATGGGGGAAGCCGATTGGCGCAGTAAGGCACTTTTTACAAGTACTCCAGTAAGTCTCCAAAAAATAAACGTCTCCTACCCTGCCTATAAAACGAGTAATGTAGAAATAGTATGGAATGCGGACAAAACATTTAATGTTGTGGGTGTAAATAAAGTAGATTCAGCAAAGGTCATCACGTATTTATCCCAGTTTGAACAGGTGAATATTGATAGTTATATCTATGTCGATAAAGAAAATATAATGAGCACTCTACGCAAAAATGCACCACAAGCCATTATTGAGGTTGCCGACCTAGACCCCGCAAGCAATCATAAACTTAGCATTTATAGCGACAGTAAAGAACCGAAAGGTATATACGCCATCGTAGAGCCCGAAAATGAATTGGTAACGATGAAGCCTGAAACACTTGTTAGAATATTGATTAGAAAGGAATTTTTTGAAAAAAAATAGTTTGATTTTTCTATTTTTAGTATATTTATGAATACTAAAACTATACTAATAAATTTACCATGGACATTTTCGCAGGAAGCTTACCTTTTAAACTAAGTGAAGAAGATTTAAAAAAACTTTTTGAACAATTCGGAGAAGTTAATTCGGCTAAGATAATTATTGATAAGATAACGCGACAAAATAAAGGATTCGGTTTTATAGAGATGCCTAATGATAATGAAGCATTTAAGGCTATCGAAGCCTTGAATGGTTTTGAAGTATTGGGACGCCAAATCGTAGTTAATAAGTCTGAAAAAAAAGAAACTAGGAACGATTCTTCTAACAGAAGTAACGACAACAGAGGAGATTCAAGAAACAATAATACTTCTCGAAGCAATACTTCTTCATCTAATACAAGTAGTTCTGGCAATAATTTCGGAGCTAACAAAGTAAAAGGTGGTGGATTTAATAACAACAAAAGCGGAGGTTTCAATAAAGGTAAAAGTGGAGGCTTCAATAAAGGTGGTAAAAGAGACGACTACAACAGAGATGAAAATAATTATTAGTTTATAAATTAGTTCTACAAGCTACTCCAGTCACATCAAATGAAAAAAACAGCGTTTATACTCCTTGGGATTATAGTTTTTCTATTTTTGGCACTTTTAATATTGCCATTAGCCTTTCAAAAAAGCATCGAAAATAAAGCAAAGAAAGAAATAGATAATAGTACTAATGCTCAAGTAAGCTTCGACAGAGTGAGTTTGTCTGTTTTCAAAGATTTCCCCAATCCTACCATTTCTCTTCATGATCTAAACATCGTTTGTGAGAATGAATTTGCGGGAGATACATTGGCCAACATCAAAGAAGTGGCAATAGAAATGAGCCTGAAGAGTCTGCTGTTTGGTGATAAACCAGAATTAAAGAGTGCTCATTTTAAAAATGCGAAAATTGACATTGAAATTTCTAAAAATGGCAACGCCAATTATGATATTTTTAAACCAGATACTGCAAAGACTACAGATTCTTCTAATGTAAACCTAGCTTTTGATAACATAGAAATTACCGATGGCGAGTTTACTTACGAAGATAAGCTTCGTAATACCTACGTAAAAATGGAAGATATAGACCACATAGGGAGTGGTGATTTTTTAAAAGACATTTTTGATTTTAGTACTATTACTAAAATAGACAAAATGACTTTCCATTTCAACAATGTAAAATATCTTATTAAAAAGGAAATTGAACTTGATTTGATTATGGAAATGAATTTGAAAGAAAATAAATTTTCTTTCAAAGAAAACAGACTTAGAATTAATCATTTTCAGGTAGGGTTAGAAGGCTTCTTGACGATACTTGAAAATGGTTATGATATGGATTTGAAACTTGCCACAAGAGAAACAGAGTTCAAAAATATTCTTTCTCTGATTCCTGGAGTTTATAAAAAGGATTTCGAAAAAGTAAAAACAGATGGTGAAATTGCATTCGAAGGACAAGTAAAAGGTAAATATACTTATCTAGAAGACAGCTTGTATATACTTCCAAATTTTCACTTTGAGCTAAAAATTAAAGATGGAATGTTTAAAGTAGACACCTTGCCTACCGCAGTGAGCAATATACAGGTAGATTTAGTGGTTGACAATAAATATGGAATTCTTGACAGCACTGTATTCGACTTAAAGAAGCTTCATGTTGATATGGGAAAACATCCTATTGATGGAAGGATCAAAGTAGTAGGTGTGAAAAACTACTGCATTGATTCGGATATCATCGCAGATATGGAATTAGAAGATTTGGAGTCTATGTATCCCATTAAAGGGCTTAAACTAAAAGGTAAATTGGACTTCGAATTAAAGGCTAAAGGGAAATATGCTGAGTTAAATGATGTCATCAAGGAAATACCCTCTTTTCATTTGGACATGAAATTAGCCGATGGTAGAGTAAAATTCGACACACTGGCTGCTATTAAAGACATTCAACTTCATTTGTTGTGTGACAATGAAACTGGAAAACTGGAAAATACAATTCTAAATTTTCAAAGTATAAACCTTGATATGGGCGGAAATCCTGTTAGTGGTTACGCTAAAGTAGAAGGATATAAAAATTATCTAATAGATGCAGATATAAAAGCAAATCTAAATTTGGCTGATATAGAAAAAATGTATCCAATAAAAGGGCTAACCATAAAAGGGCTTTTTGCTCTTGATATAAAAGCTAAAGGAGAATATAGTAGTACAAAGAAAAAATTTCCTTCTATTGATGCTAAAATGAATCTTACAGACGGCTATGTTCTTTCATCGGATTATCCTGAACCCATCGAAAATATTCATCTTCTTTCAGAAGTGGTAAATAAGAATGGAGCTCTCTCAGAAACAAAACTTAGTATCGAGAAATTAACATACACAATGGAAGGCGAACCTTTTGAAATAAGTGGAAATGTTGTTGATTTTGAAAAATACATATACGACTTGAAGGTAAAAGGACAAGTAGACCTTGAAAAAATAACGAAAATATATCCAATTAAAAATATGCAACTGGCAGGCATAATAGACTCCGATATAGAAACGAGTGGTCGATTTTCAGATTTGGAAAAAGGACGTTATGATAAGATTACTTCCGAAGGTACTATTGAAGTAAAACACTTGAAAATCTCTGGAGATGAATTCTCTGTACCTTTAAAAATCAAAGAAGGTTTATTGGTGTTTACTTCTTCCAAAATAATTTTAAAGAAATTAGAAGGTAATTTAGGAAAAGGATATTTCACCTTGACTGGGGATCTATATAACTATATGTCTTTAATTATACCGAATACGGATATGATCAAAGGAGATTTGAATCTATACTGCGACACATTGGATTTGAACCCATGGATAGCAACGACAACTGTCCATAAAGGAACTACAGATACCTCACACGTTATAACCTCGGTCTTTGAAGTTCCAAGAAATGTTGCATTCATTTTCGACTCTAATATTGATGTCATTTTATATGAAGACATGATCATAAAGAAAATGAAAGGGGATATTAAAATTACAGATGGTATTCTTACACTTAAAGAAACTGGTTTTAATTCTCTAAACGCATTATTTAATATAAGTTGTGATTACAATACTCAAAATATAAAGCACCCACTATTTGATATGGATTTGGAGATACAAGAGCTTGATATGAATAAAGCCTACAAGGAGGTGAAATTAATAAGAGACCTTGCTCCTGCTATGGCAAATACCTTTGGAATGCTTTCGATCAGCTACCAGGTAAAAGGCGAATTGGATAATAAAATGGGAGTAAAAACAGAAACGCTCGTTGGTGGTGGAGAAGTAAGAATAGCCGATGCCAAGGTAAACGGTATGAAAATTTTTGATGAAATAAGCAAATCCGCAAAAAAGAAAGAGATCAACGATCCTCACCTAAAAGATCTAGTTATAAAAACGACGATAAAGAATAACCAACTAACAGTTGAACCTTTTCAAATGAAAATATCTGGTTTTGATGCAGAGATAGAAGGTATTAGCGATATCAAGGGTACAATTAGCTATGTCGTCAAATTGCAATTGCTTATGGATAAAATAAAGATTCCGTTTCATATAACGGGTACTTATGATAACCCCAAAGTTGCAATGGGAAAAGGGCGTGACACTCTGCAGTAGATTTTACGTTCGCACTCCGCCAATAATTAAAACAATTTACAATTATTGATCACTCTGTTACTTTAATTTTAGTGAACCAAACAATCTAATAATTAATATGATGTCCGATATTTTCACTACAGAGATTAATAAATTATTGATAGCACTGCTTATTGGTGCTATCATAGGCGCTGAGCGAGAATACAAAAGTAAAGCCGCAGGTTTTCGAACGGTTATATTAGTAACAGTAGGCTCTTGCCTTTTTACTATTTTATCTATTCAACTAGGTGGGGTAAGCGACCAAGGACGTGTGGCAGCAAATATAGTAACAGGAATAGGGTTTCTCGGCGCGGGTGCTATATACCGTGACAAAATAAGTATTAGAGGGCTTACTACCGCTACTACTATATGGATTTCGGCTGCTTTAGGCATGGCCACTGGTTGCGGACAATACCAACTAACTTTTATCGTAACAGGAATTGTGATGCTTGTTCTGTTAAGTTTTAGTTGGTTTCAAAAAATAATTGACACCGTAAACCAAGAGAAAAATTATAAAATAAAATTCGAAAATAGTATTTTTAAAATCAACCATATTGAAAATCTTTTTATAAAATTCAACCTAGAAAGCAAGAGAATAAAGCAAGAGCGGAACGGTGAAGAAATTACTGTTATATTTTCGGTAGAAGGAAAAGAGAAAAACCACGAAGTATTTACCGAAGCACTTTTTATGGAAGATAGTATTAAAGGTTTTGAAGTTTAATGCGGTGTATTGAGTTTGGAATATTAGAATTGAGCAAATGAAGAGCACTACTCTCTGGCGAAAACCTTGGTCGTATTCATCATTTTTTCGTTGACAGGACCATAATTTACCACTGATACCATAGGATAGCTTTTATTAAAGCCTTCCTGTGATACTTTAAAAAAGTCTGCCAGTTTACGAATCATTTCTTTTGAAAATCCTTTTTTGTAACTAAGAATTTCAGAAACTACACCTTTGCTTATCGCTAATATTTTAGCTAAATCAGTTTGTGAAATTTCATTTTGACTCATCAAATATTTTAATAATTGAACGGGATCAATATCAGACAATGTATTATGTTCTTCATCCCAATATTCAATTAGTAGAGTAAGCAATTCTATTTCTTCATTAGTCTCCTTCGCTTTAACTTTTGCACAAACCAATTCTTCAAGTATGTTAGATACTCATGATACTGCTTTTTTGATTTGATTACTTTGTACTTTAAATTTCCCATATCAATATAAGTTAACAGTATATTGTTCTTGTTTTTTTATTCAATTTTTCATATTCAGCAAAGAAATGAATTTCTTTCTCGCCGAAAATATATTTACAAATTATCCTGTAGTTATTTCCTGCAATATCAAATACTATCCTATTCGACCCTAAGCCTGACAGATCTTCGGAGCCGAAAGTATTTTTTATATTATTAGGCGTATTCCAGTCTGCCATTTCTACTGCTTTAATCCAATCGGAAAAGGGTTTCTTAATCTGACTATTAGAGTTTACAAAACCTTCAATAGTTTCTTTCTTTATCAGATGTATTCTCATATACCACACACCTTAGTTAATAAAAAATTCTCAAAATGAGAAATTTTTATTAACTAAAAAAAATATTAAAAGTACAAAATATTACTTTTAATATTTTCATACATCCTTTCTAAAATTATAAATTAACCATTTAGTTATCAAACAAATTGCACCCAACCATAATATTGTATAGAGATAAGGAGATCCAAAATTCATACTCAATATACCTTTACTAAATTGTGCTAGAAAAAGTAAAATAAAAAATAGAATGAACCCGTAATAAATATTCTCTATTATGAATAATAATACCTTTTTCATTCCAATATACTTTTCCTTAATTGTCGCCATGTTTGCAGTATTTTACTACAGCAAACAGTTCTTCTTTTTATATATTCATTAAATTAGATTAGGGCATTCCACTCATTATGAAAAATAAGAACAAAGATCAAAAAGTCAAACTCACAACCTGACGTTACATCGTTCCAGTCTTTTTGCAACATTCTGGCAAGGCATCGTAAACGGCTTGAGGGCTTATTACCGTTTTGGTTTCATGACCGACATTCGCCACGATTTGCTGAATCTTACCTTCGTCAATCTTAGTTGAATCGTAGGTAACGGTTAGATTTTTTGTTTCTACGTTCCAATACGACTTTATAATACCCTCTTTTTTCGTTAGCGATTTTTCTATGCGCTCCTTACACATTCCACAATTTCCTCTTACATAAAAGCTTGTATCTTTACCCACTTTGGGTTGTGGTTGATTGCAAGAGAACATAAGTATTGTCACTAAAAACAATACAATTATATAGTTGGCATTCTTTATATAATTCATAATCAAGAGGTAAGTTTAATGCAATATAAATATTTTAATCAAAAATGTATTGTATTAGCGATTTGGCTTGTTAAATTTACGCACAAAAAAAACAAGTATGCCTAAAATATCAGACATTTCTAACGGTACATTTCTTCGATACAATAATGAACTAGCAGTAGTGGTGGAATATCAGCACCGCACTCCTGGCAATTTAAGAGCTTTTTATCAGGTAAAAATGCGTTATATAAAATCAGGAAAATTGATTGAAGAGCGCTACAGACCTGATGACCAGGTAGAAATAGTACGCGTAGAAGTAAAAGAACAACAATATTTATACAAAGATGGAAACAGCCTTGTATGTATGGATACTGAAACGTTCGAGCAAATATATGTTTCGGAAGAAGTAATTGGAGAAAATATGAAATTTCTAAAGGAAGAAATGGTTCTGAAAATTTCTTTCGATGGCGAAACTGCGATTTATGCAGAGGCTCCAAATATGGTAGAGCTGGAAATAACCTATACCGAGCCAGGTGCCAAAGGTGATACTGCTACAAAAACATTGAAACCCGCTAAGTTAGAAACTGGTGCTGAGATCAGAGTTCCATTGTTTATAAATATTGGAGATAAAATTCGAATTGACACACGTACTGGGGAGTATGTGGAGAGAGTAAAATAAATCTGTTTGGTTCTATCTATGCTACAGTTGATGTTTATTAATAAAAAGGTAAAAAGTAAGAAGTGGAAAGCGAAAAAAATATGATTTAATAATTTACTTTCTACCTCTTGCTTTTTACTTCTCACCTTTTTAAACTCTTATAATTAATCCATTCCTGGAAAGCGGAATTTAATACCTGATGCTTCGCTCCATTTCAAATAGGCATCGTAGTACTTTCCTTTTTTCTTACTCTCAATATCTACGATTAATTTTGTTTCTCTGCCAGCCTTAAGATCTGCAATATCTTCTTCATCCAACTCCACTCCTCCTACTTTGGATGGAACTGTATTTTTTTTGTCTGAAAAAGACGCTGAAGGTGCTGCTTTTTTCTTAAGCTCGCCACGTTCTG
>JAYTHK010000414.1:0-2291 GCA_043732665.1 Cytophagales bacterium
AGTTGGAGGGAAAGATAAACTTGGCAGAGCGTATGCCGAGATTATAGAAGATTATTCTGAGGAATCTATTAGACCATTCATTGAAAAACACATTCAAAAAGGAACAACCATAGAAGCAGACGGCTTCTCTACTTATAAAACAATGCGGAAAGACTATAAAATAGATCAATATTATTCAGACAAAGGCAGAGCATTTCCTGAACTACATTTTCACATCATGAATATTCAAGGGTGGTTGAGAGGGATTCATCATCACTGCTCGGGAGAATATTTGCAGAAATATTTGGACGAATTTCACTTCAGATTTAACAGAAGAAATTCCTTAAATTCTATTTTCAACAGCATTATAAGTGGGTTTATGTTAGCACTACCTTTAACTCTAAATGCAATTAGAGAATATAATACCTAATCCTATTTTAAATTATTGTCAATTTATAGAAATAGATAATAATTCTAATATGTTTTCTCGTAGAGGAAGCACAAAATTATTCTGTTAATTTTGCATATCTTATAATCATTTTCTTTTCTTTTATTTTGACCTTCGTCTTTTTAAATTCAAAGTTTGATCCCCAAGAGATGTAAAATAATTTGCTAGACTTGGCATAGTCGCTTACTACATTTCCATCAGGAAGCGTAAGTCCGCTAGATTGATAGTTCAGAAAGTCGCTCAAGTAATATTTAAAGGTAAGAACTTGAGATTTTAAGAATTTTAGTTGAAGAAAAACGGCAGGATTAAAGATGTTTACTTTGTTGGAAAACCATTCTGACCTACTTGTTTTTGTATTAGAATAGAGAAATTTTTCTTTGTAATTAAACATCAAATTTGCCTCAGCTCCAAGGGCTACAAAAGCCTGATTAGTTACATTGCCAAGTTTAAGGGCAAGTGGCATGGAAAGTGCGTATGCTCTTTGTTTGAAAGCAAGAGTACCTTTGTCGAAATTGTTAATTATTCCAATGTTTTTTATTCCAAGACCAGTATAAAAACCCATTTTTTTATTAAGGTTGAAGTGAAGCTGACTTTCGTAGTTGATAAATCCAGAAAATCGGACCACAGGAGAAGACGAAAGAGCAGTGGAACTCATACTTGCCGAAGAAAATATAAATTCTATTTGAGAAGCCGTGTATATTTTTTGAGAATAGCCAGAGAAGGCACTTAAGAAAAGATAAAGGGTAATAGCAGTCTTCATTAGGCAATCAATTTAACAGTAATTTAGGGAAAACAGACCGTATAAGAACAAATTGGTTATCTTTTATTTTGAGTTCATTTAAAATTTCAGCTATGAAATACATTTGTATTTTTTGAATTTCCAATAGTTTTTGATTTTGGTGCATAATCAGGTGGTCAATTTTTTCATGCAGCAAACGTATTTCAAGTTCTGCTTTTAGATTTACTTTAAAATCGTTTTCTGATCGACCTTTGTCTTTTTCTTCCTTTCTGTTTTGACTCATCATAATGATGGGCGTTTGTATGGCAGCGATACAGGAGAGAATAAGGTTCAGCAAAATAAATGGGTAGGGGTCAAATGATTTTGTGTTTAAGAACCATATATTTATGAGCATTCATATCAGGATGAACGTTAAAAGGATATAATAAAAGTCCAACTTCCTTCAAAGCTAGCTATTTTATCTGCTACGCACTGACCAGAGGTTAATGTCTTCTCAATGTCGTCTTTAATGTTAGTAGACAGGATTTCATTTTTTATAATACTTGAAATTACCTCTTTTTCCATTCGGTCGAGATTCTGAAACGCTTCTTTAATAATGGCTTATAAGTATTTTTTCTGTATTCGTTCAATGTCGAATTATTTATCCATGACGAAGTTTCAAAGTCTGGAAAGTCTTTTTTAATAAGTTCAAAAAGATGATTATTTAGAGAATCTCCTTTTGTCAAGTGCTCAGAGTCGAATGTTTTTCCAGTAATGTAACAGACGTTTTGATTTTTCATAAAAGGGTGACTTATTTGTAAAAGTACCTAATAAATAATTATTAAACCCTTCTTTGTTTTATGCGTAGAAGAGAATTAGTTTTCAAATAAACCCCACATTATGAAGAGAATACTGCCTTTATTTATTTTAGGAATGTTATTGTATAGTTGCAGTGGACCGCATAGATGCCCTACTTATGCTGATTCTGGAGCCAAATGGAGCAAAAAAGGAGGACACCCTTATAAGAAATATTAAGGTGTAAAACCGAAAACGCAAAACCGTTTGGTTTGATGGTAGTCTTTTACCTTTTACTTCTAACTATATTAATAAGCATCCACCAATCCATCACTCCTACTACTAGTAGTA
>JAYTHK010000415.1:0-2286 GCA_043732665.1 Cytophagales bacterium
TGCACAAGGTCGCGAAGGCGCAAAACTTTTCATGGATGATAATCCAGAAGTTGCTTTCGAGATTGAAACAACTATTCGTAAAAAAATTGCGGAAGGTCCTGCCGCTTCGGGTGCTGCTTCAGTAGATGAAGAAGAAGATTAAAATTTACGTTTGCGAAACAACAAAGGCTGCTCAGTGAGTAGCCTTTGTTGTTTTAGCTTATGCCCTTTGCAAGCGCCCTAACAATAAATATTAAAAATAAATTTTCGAAAATATTTTAATATATCATTTCTTTTTCAATAACTTTGAACAAAAATTTTTAAAATATTTGTTGATACTTAAGATAAAATTTTATGTAAGAGAAGAAACTTATAGAAGATCACAACTACGCTTTTAATAATAAACGAGAATTAAAGCATATTTTAGACCCTTTTGTATTGAGCGGTAAAAAGGGTTATTTTTGTACTGCTTGTAGTCGCGAAATGCAAGCAAAAAAGGGAGAACATAAAAAACATCATTTCTCACATGATCCAAAAGATATTGCAATAAAGGGTAAATGTACTTATTCAGACGGAACTGAGAGACATGAAATTGCAAAAGATATTTTACAAAGAATAAAACAGATAAAAGTTCCAGCACTTTATAAATATCCTCCTCAAGGAGTAGAGGGTAAGTCATACAAAATTAGAGATGCTCAAGTCATTAAAGCTTTTTCAGTAAGAAATGAAATTAGTTTCTATGAAGACGAAAACGGAAACCTGTCTTACGGAAGTAATATTTATTCGGAAACTGGCATTAAAAAGTATCTATTGATTCGACCAGATATTAGTTTTTTTGATGTAAATGAAAAGCCAATTCTCTTGATTAAACTGATAGCAACTCATGATATTAACGAGGAAAAACTATCTAAAATTATTCGATTAGGAGACGATACAATCAGAATTTCAATACCAAAAGAATCACCAGAAAAAATTGAAGAGAGTTTAAAGTACAAATAGAACAACTTGGATTTATAATTATGAAAGAGAAGATGCCTCGTATTTTCCAATTTCCCGGCATTCTAATGACGGAATTCCACCAATTGATGAATTCCAAAGAAAAATTCTTGAAACAGCCGAGTCTTTTAAATGCAGATCGGTACAGATTAATAACTTTATAAGAGCAATTAGAAAGTGCATGGAATCAGAATCATTCAGAGAAAATGACGATTTACTTAGAAAAGAAATCCGAAGAGTTGAGGGAAATACAGAAACAAATAAAATCAAATTGCGAAAGTTTCAAGATAGTTACGAAATTGAAATTAGAGAAGAATTTAGTGGTGATGAGGAAATTATCCGAAGAGATAGAGATATCAAGACTGGAAGACATAGAAAAGTGGAAGAAAGATTTAGAACTTTACAAAATGAACATTTTAGAAGAAGAGCAGAACTTAAAGAACTACGAAATGGATATGAACCTGCAATCGCAGAAGAGATTAGAAGAAACATTGACAAAATTAATCGAATTAGAAATAGCTGGCAAAATTCTGGAAGAATTACCAAAACTGGAAATGAAATTATCAAGCAATATGCAGATGAAGAGGAAAGAATTAATGAACAATTTAACAATGATCGAAGAAAAGCTATACAGCGATTTGGAAGATATGAAGAAGAGTTTAGACCAGGAATTAGTTCAAAATAGAACGAAATTGATGGACTTACAAAAAAATATCAGCCGATATTAATACCCTTGAAAGCCGAAGAATTGAGATTGGAATCAATTTTGAAAGAACAAGAAGAGAAATTAGAGAAAATTTTGAAAGAAGAAAAGGAGAAATTATTGACTTTGGAAGACGAATAAATATTGAAATTACAAAATAGAGATCTAGCAGGAGATACCAGAGTCAGTAGACGAATTAAAAAGTTGGTTCAAATTAAACAACAAATCTTTAGTATTAGAGAAAGACAAGAAAATATCAAAATACTTATCCGAGTTAAAGAATCACTTGACTCCGAGACTTACAAAAATTGGGTATAACTTAGAAGAGTTTATAAAAAAAATAGAAAATTAAAAAACTTATTCGCTTATGTAACAACAATAGCAGGAAGCAAATAATATTGAGATATTCATGTGAAAAACTTACTATTTTTGCAACGATTAGAGGAGTTTAGAAATTAAAAAATTATGCGATTTTGAATAAATTAAACTTTGAATATAGAGGGGTCAATTATTGTTTTCCGATTTTAAAACATCATCAACGCGCAATATCTGTTTATTTTCAGTAGGTTTAAAGTTTTTTTCTGGATTAACCATTTTGAACAAACCTA
>JAYTHK010000416.1:0-2278 GCA_043732665.1 Cytophagales bacterium
GGTTTATATTGTGCCACATTCGGCTAAAAAATTCCTGGGACTTTTGTTTGGTAAGCATGGTATCGATGATGTTCATCTTTTTTCAATTGAAAAATAAAAACCTGTATTTTTACGATGTAATAAAAAATTCTTTGATTAAAAGCAGGGCTAGACTTTTTTTTTCAATTGAAAATACCTGCGTAAGCAGTTTTTAAAAACAATTGAATATACTTGTGCAGGAGCGTACCGTTACGGCTTCAACGGCAAGGAAAATGATACAGAAGACGGCTACCAAGACTACGGTATGAGAATGTATGACACTAGATTGGGAAGGTTCTTTTCTGTGGATCCAATTACTCACAAATACCCTTATTTAACGCCATATCAATTCGCTTCCAATACGCCAATTCAGGCTACTGATTTGGATGGATTAGAGGCATATTACACTACAGAAAGAGAATTGATAGGATATGGAGTCAAAGGAAGAAATGGAGAACTAAGGGTTGCAACTAAATATACTATTAATGAACAAAATCAAAGTTTTGTTATTCATGATTCCAAGCTTTTAAATTCTCAGGTTACATTAGAAGGGCGTAATGAACAGGGTTCACATTCAGGAATAAGAACTATAACAAGTTCTGAATTGGGTAGAGTTGTGGCTTATGGTAAACAAGTATTTTCAGAAAGACAGCATGATATTTCAGATATGTTAATAATTAAGGATGAAACTGTAGGCACTAAAAGTAATGGAGGGTATGGATTGCTTGATTTTAAATATGTAACCTATGATTTATTGAATATTGATAAAGATAATCTTTTAGAAATAAATGGAGTTGTGTATAATGCAAATGAAGCTGGTAATTATTTATGGGGTGCCGTACTAGAATATACGGGAGCTTCTTCTGGTCAAACTTCTTCAGGATGGGCTGAAAAATATTCTCAAGATAATCTAAATAGACCTGATGAACCTCATGACCAAAAAGCAATTAAAGCAGGGGAGCAGTTTGGAAAATCACTTAGGAATGCGTCTTCAAATGACCCTGTTAAAAGTTCAGTTGATAAAAACTCAAGTAATAGCAGTATGTTTAAAAGTGATTCTCAGTCAAAAGCGGATGTTAAAACGGCAAAATCTAAAAGGAGAAAATTATAGGTATATGAAAATATTATTTCGGAAGTATTATTTGGTTTTTATTATTTGTACGTTGTATTCTTGTACAGATAATAGTACTAAAATTAATATAGATAAAATTGATGAATATTATACTGATCAAAAAAATATTGCCTTATCTAAAATTAACAAATATGAAGATTTAAACACAAATCTGATGAATTGTCTTTCAAAAAAGAAAGAATATAGACGTATTGACTTATTGAGAGTCGTTGATACAGTAACATTGGACTTATGGACAGCTGATAACGTTATTATTAAAGATAAATCATTAGAAGATTGTATGAGAAATAATCTAGTAAAAGAATTGTATACTAATCAAAGTTTTTATTCCTGCAAGGTTAAGTTTAAAGCTGATACTAATATTATTGAAGAAATGGAATATCTGACTTTTATTGATGATATTAATCCCTTTACTCTTAATTTAAAATATTCTATTAAAGAATTAGGTGATATAAATAATACAAGAATGAGAAGGGAATTTATAAAGCCGAATTGGTATTTTGAGTTGATATATAAATTTTAGAAACTAATCAAAAAACAACATTTTAAAAGTTTAAAGAACTTATAAAGACTTTGGAATTTGTTGTTTAGGATGGAATTTGAAATAAAGATTCTGCCAAGTTTTTAAACTTTTATAGACCATTTGAAATATGTGATTGGTGGGGAGTCTTGAAAAGCAGTTAAAATAGATTTTAAATTTTTAACATAAAGAGCTATATTGATCCATAGAGGTAAGTTAACTTCTGTATTTTCTAACAATGGTATAAAGAAAAATATATCTGATGTTCAATTCACGTCTTCCTATAGTATTTGTTCATGGCTTTTGGGATAAGAGTACTGTCTTTAAAAGTATGGCCCGAATATTGGTAGGTTCTTGAGCATAAGTTTCCACGGAAAACTGATACAAAATAGTACGAATATTCGTTTTTACGAAAAAGGGAATAAATGGCTGTTCGTTGGCTGCGCCTACGAACCAAATAAAAGACATGCTGTGCCTGTCAAATTGCGTTAGCAATTTTTGAGAAAGCCGATAAGCGCAACAAAATTTAAAAATATTGCAGTAGTTTGAGGAAGGAATACATCTGTTGCAGGAAAATTCTAGGAACAAACATCACAAAACCTCCCCAC
>JAYTHK010000417.1:0-2276 GCA_043732665.1 Cytophagales bacterium
TCTGAAGTAGGTGCCAAGTGCCTTACCATAACGGCCATGTCCGTATTAACGGCAGAATGATGGGCAAGATAGGTATCAATATATTTTCTAAAAACACCAATATTGGTTAGATTCCTACCGTTTAATAATAAATCCTTGTTGATTTTGTGCTCTATATTATAATGATTGATATCTTTTTGGCGATGCTCTAGATAGTCATGTATTAGATGGATTTTTTTTAACTGTTCAACGGACTCCTCAGAAAGGTAATGTATGCTAGTTTGTTTTATTAAAATAGCACGTTTAATTCTTCTTCCACCAGAATCTTCCATGCCTCTCCAGTTTTTGAACGAATCAGAAATAAGTGCGTAAGTAGGAATAGTCGTTATTGTTTTATCAAAATTTTGAACTTTCACTGTTGCCAGATTAATTTCTATAACATCACCGTCTGCTCCATATTTATCAAAGGTAATCCAGTCGCCAATGCGCACCATGTCGTTGATGGAAACTTGTATGCTTGCTACAAAACCTAGGATGGTATCTTTAAAAATTAAAATTATGATTGCTGAAGCAGCACCCAACACGGTGAATAATGTTCCGATTGAAGTTTCGGTAACGATACCATACGCAATCATTAAGCCTGTAATCCAAGCAAATATCATAAAGACCTGCATGTAACTATTGATAGGCTTGTCTTTTAGATGACTCAGCGATTGAGAGTAATCTTTAAATGAGTTTAATAGACTTCGTGCTATCCAAAGTATAATTATAACACAGAATACCTGTAGTATTTTCTGCGCTACAATTTCAATGTGAGGAAAGTCTATAAACACGTAAGGCGTAAGTTGCAAAGAAGCATATATTGGCAACAGGTGTGCTATATTTTTGGGCGCTTTATTTAAAACCAAGATGTCGTCAAATTTTGTTTGGGAATTTTTGGCAAATTGACTAAACGATTGAATCAGTATTATTCTGGCTATATATTCTACTAGTAGTAATACAAAAAAAGAAATTACTAACAACGCTACTAGATTTAATTTTTCGGAAACGGAAGCATCAAATCCAAAAGTGATGAAGTAGTTGTATGCTATATGGGTATAATTAATCATGGCTGTACTTTATATTTTACTTTTGTTTGCTGGCGGCGGGTACAACCAGCAAAAGTTGTTATGACTGAAAGGATTATAAAGCAAAAAAGTCTTCAAACCATAGGATTTAAAGACTTTTACGAACACTTTTCGTGGTATCTGTCGAGGTGGCACATACCACTCTTTTCTTTAATATCGTTATAAATCACTAATTTGATAGTACTTGCATTTTATAGGTAACCACGTGTTTTGTGCTGTTTAAGAACGTTTTGGTGTCACTTTAATAACCTTTGTAAAGATATAAAATTGCAAAGATTAGAACTACAAAAAGGTATAAATGTTATTAAATAAAATGGAAAATTTTCACTTCTGAAATAGTAACTATAGCTAATCGAAATCATTAAATATTTTGGTAAAATCAATTGACATTCAATTATTTTACTCTAAAATAGAATTGTAACACAACATTAAAATAGAGTTTTAGCACAACATCTAAATTGAACTTTAACACAGCATAGTAATAGAATTAGATTAATAACAGTACAAGCAAATGGCAACACCACGAGAAAAATTAGCTGAGTGTCTTGAAGCATTAAAAAAAACTTCAAAATATAAGGAGTTGTAGCAAGTAAAACATCTGAATTGAGCCGAGTGTATAGAGAATGTCTGCTCCAAAATGGATTTATCAGAGAGGTAATGAGGGGATGGTATTTATCAGTACCTTCAAAACAACAAGGAGATAGTAATTATTGGTACGCTTCTTATTGGCATTTCTGTGCAAGGTATTTAGCTGACCGCTACAAAAAATCTTATTCTATCTCAGCAAAACAATTTCCAAAAATACACTCAGGTAGCTTGACTGTACCAAGTCAACTTATAATACTGTCTACGAAAGGACCTAATGGAAACAAGGAGAAGCGGTGGTTTCCTCCGCCCCGTTGCATCTTACTATAATGTATACATTCTTATTCATATCTTGTATAACAAATATACCAATTAACGAGTGAACAAAAACAGTAAAGAGGTTAAAATTAAAAAATAAAACCAGTGAAGAGGAACAGAAAACAGGGGTTTCGAGGCTGAAAAATAAAAACTAGAAACAAGAATACTATCTAATTTTTATTCAACAATATCAACCGCCTTTATTACTTTTATTTCACCGTCTTTGAAAATTACTAACTCCCCTTCATTTCTTTTTTTAGATTCAAT
>JAYTHK010000418.1:0-7753 GCA_043732665.1 Cytophagales bacterium
CCTTGCTTATGTAAAGCTATTGCCTTTATCATTTCTTCGGTAATTTTGGTTTCCGGTATCGGATTGGAAACGGCTAAGTGAAGGTCTTCATGGTCAAAACCTATCAAATCAAAAGACAGATGTCCATCTTCTTTGGTTAGTTCACAAATAAGTACTTCTTCCATCTGTCCGGCATTCCTGCATTTAACCTGCTTCAGGTATCTGTAATCCGGATTCTGACAGGAAGATGCTATAAAAAATACACTGTCGGCGAAATTACTTAGCTGTTTACTACCCGCCAAATGATTAATACTTAATCTGGTTCCTTCCACTACCTTCGGTGTGTGAGCCAGTATCAATACCGACAAACCATCCATCGTCAATGATTTCAACCCACGCATCAGCAATAATGCCTCGTCCTGGTTCTGAGTAGATCTTAATGACAAAGCACTGATATTATCCAAAATGATAATTTCTGCGCCTGTAGATTTTATATCTCTACGAATGGTTTCCAAAGAAAATTTTTCATCGCCAAGATAAAAGGGATTGACCACTACTCTATAAAAGCGATCATCAAATTGATATTGTAAATATCGTTTGCTGAACTGACGATCGTTCAACTCAAAATCATAATACAATACTTTTGATTGTTGTCCCACCGGCTGTCCTAATAAGGTTTGACTTCCTTTAGAAATAGCATCGGCAATACTTACCGCTAACACTGTTTTTCCTTTTCCTGTATCACCCGCCAGAAAAGTCAATTCTCCTGTTTGCCATAATGTACCAAACAGCGGTTTAAGTTCCGGCAGTATTTCCGCTTCTTCCAGACATTTATTAGCGGTACGTATGCTTGTGAGTTTTTTCAAGTTTGTAAATTCTGTTAATTCCTCTCTAGGTTTCATATATTTCTCTGCTTTAGTTTTAACATTTATTATTTGTACAAAATAGAAATAAGTGGGAAAGGTATATACTCCTTCCCCACTGTCTAATTACTTATTCATCATCTTCATCTGTATCGTCGTCTTCATCCTCTTCATTGAAGTCGTCAATAAGATCATTTAGCTGATGAATAAATTTGCGCTGCTTGTCCTCGTAATCCACTTCGATCACAATCTCTCCATCGTCCGTAGTTCCTTCAATGGAATTAGGCAAATCGTATTTTTCTAATACTTGTGCAAACTCAATGATGAGTTCTTCAGGCACATTAAATGTTCTGCTTTTCATCTTCACTTTTTATTTAATTTCACAAAAAACACTTTCTAATTATTTCTCCTCGTTAGCGTCAAGCACTCCCAACTCTTCGCTCTATCTTTGTCATGGAGAATCAACGACAAAGATTTTTTTCTAATTGCTTTTTACTGCGGGTTTTTCTTTGCCTCTTTTCAAACACATGGCTTTTTCCACTTCGCTCATTTTGTAGAAAATCTTTTTCCCTATCCTCTGGTAAGGAAGTTTACCGTCCCTTCGCCATAAATAAAGAGTAGCTTTGGATACGCCCATTAGCTTTTCCAGTTCCTCATCGCTTATTAGTTGTGACTCTATTCGGGATTTGTTGGGTTGAGCCAGTTCACCCAATACTTTGCGTATTGTCCCTTCCATAAGTGTCCTAAATTCTTCGGGACACAGCTCTGTTATCAAGGTTTCTTTCTTCATCGCTTTACTTTTTTAGTGATATTACAAAGCTCGGTAGACGCTCGTTTATGTTTTCCCAACGTGGATTCCCAGTTGGTAAAAAAAACGAACACAATAAAATTAGAGTCTTGAAAACCTGACAGATGTAAATGGAAATTCTTTAAAAAATGAAATTTCTTTCCCAACCTGGGCACGGAAAAGTCATAGGACAAAATCAAGAATATTGGGGTGTTTTGAACCGTATTTTGAGGAAAATGATTTTTTCCAACTGGGAACGAAAAGGGAAAAAAATTGAACACAATAAAAATAATACTTTCATGATCTGGTATTTACAATTAAAAATTCTTGAAAAAGTGAAATTTCTTTCCCAAGATAGGCTTGGAAAAATCATAAGACAAAATAAAGAAAATTGGGGTATTTTTGAGAAAAATGGCTTTCCCCAAGTTGGAATTCGGGGAATTGTAAAAAAAACTGGGATTAAAGTGTTCTGCCTATTTGATTACACAAGCTAATTAAAGTGTTTAATTCCTTTATATCGGCTATTTTTTTATTTTCAATTATTATTGTATATTTGTGTTGTTAAAAAGTTTTTCGCTTACATATCTCATCCCATGATGGGTGTTGCCAGTACTGGCACGGGAGCGAAAAGATTTTTTAACTTTTTTATTTACTCTCCTCTTCGTATAAATTTATCACCGTTCCAAATTTATACGAAAGTGCATCAAAATAACGATGTTCATTTTTTAGTAATTTACGCTGAACCGCCCACATCAGATAATCTATAATACTCAATTCGGGCATATCGTTACTCGGTACAATTTCTAAATTATACTGTATTTGTTTGTCCTCACTATTTAAAGCCTTGAATACTGCTTGTTCAAATCTATGCAAAGAGTTATTACCTCTTTGCGATAAATATAAATTGTACTGAATGGTAGTATCGGAAAGTCTGTTCTGCAACAAATGATGGAGAACATCAAAATAAAACTCGGTAGGGTTATTATTGTGTTTACGATTAAAAATAGATAGTTGCTTTTTGGCAATTACAATATGTGCTTTAAATCCTTTTAGTGAACGAAGCATTTCAAAAAATTTAGCTCTGATTTCCGGATGGTCAGCACGGGCATGCACAAACCATCCTTTAGAAGAGGCTACAGATGGAATAGAATTGTACATGGGATCGGACTTAATATTTTCCATGAAATCCACAACTGCTTTTCGTAACGCTTTCCGATTGTCGGTCTCTATTAATCCAATAATTAGATAAGGTTGAAAACCCTCAGTACCTACCAATAGTTTTTTGCGATTCCCGTAAAACATAGGATCTCCGCTTTCGTCTATAAAAAGATAACGCTTAGGTAATTTTGGGGAAGTTATAATTGATTGCTTCATTTGGGTTCTAAAAGTAGTAAAATGAAGCAATATTTACTACCGTCACTAGAATCGAACCCAATGAGTAAATGACAGGAATTTGACATTTACCTTAAAAACCACTAAATTGATTTCAAGTAAATTTACAGGAAACCCTAAAATAAGCTGATTTACCCGATGAATGTTTGTAAAAAGTTTATAAAAACAAAAGACACTCACAGTATTAATTCTGTAAGTGTCTTATTTTCAAGTGATCCCGATGTGATTCGAACACATGACCTACTGCTTAGAAGGCAGTTGCTCTATCCAGCTGAGCTACGGAATCGTAATATCCCTATTCTTGAAGTTGCAAAGGTAACTATTTTCTCCAAAAAAGGAAAATAATACCAAAGAAACTATTTCAACGTGCCGTCAGCTTGTAAAATATAGGCTTTCCCCTCTTTAGAAAACATCCTACTTCCTTTTAGATCTTCTTTATAGCTTTCATAATCAGCAGGAACCACTATTTTCCCAGAATGGTCAATTGCGCCCCATTTGCTTTTAATTTTCACAGCAGCAAGCTTTCCATAAAACAATTCTGCCTGTTCGTACTGAAGTTTTATTTTTTCCTCTCCAGAAGTAGTCATATAGCCCCACTTATCGCCTTTTTTCACAGCAGCCAATCCGTCGCCAAAATAGTTAACGTCCTCATAATTCAACTTTATTGTTTTGCCAATCGTTGTAAGTAATAACAATGATTTACCTTCCTTCACCACATACAACTTGTTCCCTACATAACTCATGTCTTTTCCTTTGAAAGGATAAACTTCTTCCCCTTTCTCATTAATCAATCCAAATTTTCCTTTGTGAGAAGCCATTGCCGGCCATTCCGGAGCTTGAGGGATATCTGAGGTACTTCCAATATAATCGTATACAAATTCAGTAACCGAAATGCCTGAGGTACGCAAAATTCCATATTTACCATTTTTTTTTGCTTTTATATAATTGGGTAATGCGGGAACAAGCTGATCGTATTCACATGGAATCAGGATTATTCCTGCATCGTCAGTTAATCCCTCCTTGCCATTTTTTAGTATTCTAAAAACAATCTTACTTTGAAGTTTGTCGTAGACAACATTATCATATTGGCATGGTAATATTAATTTCCCATTCCTATCCAATACTCCTGTCAAACCTGCATTCTTGACCAATGCGTAACCATTTTCATAAGCCTTCGCCTCTTCATATTTTTCAGACGTTACATAAGATTTTGCTTCAGGATTGTAGTAAGAATATTTCCCATCTTTTTTTACTCTAATGGCATAAACAGTATCTGTAGCAGCAATTAAATCAAACGATTCGTCTGTTATTTTTTTAAAATTAGAATCGAAAAAATAAGACTTTCCACCTTGAGTCATTACATAAAATTTTCCACTTACTACCGCTGCGATATTGTCGTATTCTGGTTGAAGTATAAATTTATTACTATAGTCGATAATGCCCCACTTAGCTCCTTTTTTCACTATGGCTTGCTTGTTTTTAAAAGGCATCGCTTCCTGGTATGTAGGTTTAATTGCTACTTTTCCGTAACGAGTACAATAACCGTATTTGCCATTTTGTTTTACAGTAAAATATACCTCGCTAAAAACACCAATCTCCTCAAATTCCACTGGGAGCATTTTCTTTCCTCTAAAACTATACAGACCGCATTTACTTGCTTTTTTAACTAGTAATAGTTCGTCTGTTTTTAATGTTATAGAATCAAACTCTGGGTTAATAACTACTTTTCCTTCTGTGTTAAATGCTCCCCATAAGTTGTTCTTCTCAAAAACAACAGCGTTGATAGCCACCTTTTTCACTCTTGTAAGTTCTAAAGGAACTAAATACGTACAATTAGAATGGTTAACTACTCCATAGTTCTTGTCAGTTTGCACCAAAGAAGCCGTCATCGACATTACTTGTGCTACTTTATACTGTGGTTGACAAATAAATTTATTTTGTTCTTCACTAAATAAACCCCAGACGCTATTTTTTTTCACCCAGGCAAATACCGTGTTGGCTATAGGATTTATTTCCGAAAACTGAGGGGATTGCAAAACTTGACCCTTCGCTCCTACCAAACCCCATAGACCTTTTTCCATTGCCCATACTTTATTGTCTCTAAAGTTGGCTAACTTTTCATATTTACACTGCAATACAACATTTCCCTGACAGTCTATTACTCCGCAAAGAATACCTCGCTGTACGATTGCTTTTCCTCCTACGAAAGGTGATACTTTTGAATAAATTGGTTCAATAATCCATTCTCCTGCGAAATCGGCATAACCCCAGTTTCTGTTTTCAGAAAGCTTAGGTAATAAATCATCGCTACAACCAGTCCCTTTTTGAGCCTGGCCTTTTAAGGAAACTAATACTAAAATGATCGAAAAAACTGTGAAGAAAAATTTACTGTATCTATTCATATTCTTATATTTTCCCAAATTTATATATTTCAACGCACCTCTCCAATTCTAGTTTTTAGTCTTTTATTTCCAATTACTAGTATTGAGTATTGAGCCTGAATAAAAGGTAATTTATATATTCAATACTAACGACTGACAACTCAATCCTTTTTAAAGTACTCCTTTTAGATTTTCCAAATTGTTATTTATAAGTAATAAATGACAATTTGGAAACGTATTTTTAGTTATTTTAAGCACTTTAATTATACTTAGGCGTAAAAAAAAGAATTAAAATCATTGAATAATTTCTAATTATTCTCATATTATAACTAAATTGAGTTATAATAAAAATATTTTAAGTATATTTTATTAAACCTATTTAAAACCATGTAGATATGCTTTTTATGAAAATGAGTTATTACAAATACTTCATTATCATCTTCATTTTCTTTTCTTTTCAAGCGAAAGCTGGAAATATAATTAATCTAACTGATTCTATAGAATATCAGGTAATTACGAGTGATTATTTAGAAGTAATGGAAGACAAAACGGAGAAATTAGGCATAAACGATATGTCAATTCCTTCTGTATCGGCTTTATTCTATAGAGTGTATAGCAATTATGCCTTAAATGAGCACATCAACTCCATTTATTGGGCAAGATTTAAGATCAGCAACCTTTCAGGAAGACAAAAAAAATGGTTGCTTGAGATTTTAGATTCCAGACAAAATGATATTCAACTTTTCCAATTAGACGACAACCGTAAATACATTCAAACTAAAGCTGGTATAAATGGAGATTTCCACAACCGAGAATATGAACATAAGAATTTCATCTTCGAAATCCATCCCAATACAACTCCTCAGTATTATTATTTAAGAATAAAATCAAGTGCTCGTACCAGTTTTTTAATGAAAGTAAGCACCTCCAAATTCATTCTGGAATATGGACTCAATGAATATTATTTACTAGGTCTTTACTATGGCATATTAGCCATGATGGCGATATACAGTTTATTTGTATTTTTCATGATTAAAGAACGTGTATATCTCTTATACCTTCTATATACAATTAGCTGGATGTATTGGTCAATGCTGGCCGACGGAACGGGGTTTCAGTATCTATGGCCTGAACTACCAATTATTTCCAAAATAGGAATATACCTTTCCAGACCAATGCTTTTGTGTGCATTTGCCTTATACTCACTTGAGTTTCTAAAAAACCTAGACAAAAACATTCTAAATAAAAAATATGTTTACTACGCTATTGGATTATATTTAATCTTTTACCCTATTCAATTTATTTTTGATCTATCGCTGCTACATAATATACTTTTCATATCTCCGTTTATTGTCATCTTCTATTATTCTATAAAAAGTCTACGATCTGGCTACAAACCTGCGCGGTATTTTTTATTCGGAAATTCATTAGTACTGCTAAGTGTCACGCTTACCTTTTTAAAATACAATGGACTACTTGACTTTCTAAGTCCTTTCTGGACATTAGAAATTATAATCGTATACAGCACCAACATTGCCATGGTAATGGAGATCGTAATTTTATCTTTTGCGATGGCAGACAGGATAAAATATTTTAAAATAGAAAAAGAAAAAACACAAGTACTTTTAATTGCTCAACTGAAAGAAAACCATGAGCTCACTCAAAAAGTAAACCTCGAACTAGAACAAAAAGTAAAAGTACGGACAAAAGAAATTGAAGAAAAAAGTAAATTAATTGAAGAGGCAAACTTGAAGCTTCAAGAGCAATCCAAACAGATTAACGAGATGAATGCCCGGTTAGACTTGGACAACTGGAAGCTCAAGAAAAGTATAATTGAAGAAAAAGAATCCCGAATTAAATTTAAAGAAATAAGTTTCGAAGAATTTAAACAGGTGTATCCCAACGAAAATATTTGTTTTCAATTTCTGGAAGAACTAAAATGGAATAAGGGTTATACTTGTAAGAGATGTGGAAACGATAAATATGGCAAAGGAAATCATCAATTTTCAAGACGCTGTACAAAATGCCGCTACGACGAATCGGTAACTACGGATACCCTTTTTCATAAATGCAAATTTGATATTAACAAAGCCCTTTATATAGTAGTAATGGTAAATCGATACGGAGACAAACTTTCTATCTCTGATTTAGCTTCTGAACTGAATCTTAGGGTTGCCACTTGTTGGAATTTCACTCAAAAAGCACTCAAAGTACGCAACAGTAAAGAGTATACAAAATTGGACGAAGAAGGTAAATTTAGGTTCTTAATTCAACAAGAAATAAATGCTTAATAAAACGACTGTAGTATTAACATTCATGTTGTGTAATCAAATGCACAACATGAATGTTAA
>JAYTHK010000419.1:0-2254 GCA_043732665.1 Cytophagales bacterium
GCACCTACTGGTTTGACCTCGTAAGTGCTTAATTTTCAGCTCCCCCTTCCCGACTTGAACGGGAGACCCTCTGATTAACAGTCGGAGGTTATAGTTTTATTATCTTTTGTTATAATTTATCAAAATTAGCTGTAAATGTTTACCACAAAGAGTTTTAGGTAAATATAGTATATTTTATTTTGTTACTATTTACTATATTTACGTTGAAATTTTGTTTAAATTTTAAAACTCTTCAAAATGGTAAATCCTCCAAAAACGAAAATTTTTTTAGATACCTATCATCCAATGTTAAATGGGAAATGTTCTGTTAAACTTGAAGTTTATTTTGACGGTAAAAGGAAGCATTATTTAACTGGACATACACTCTCAAAATTGGAATATGACAAATCATATTCAGCCAGTCCGGGGAAAGAATTAAAAGAGGCACATGAAGAAATAGTATTTTTTGAAGCAAATGCGAAAGAGATAATTAAAGATTTAAAGGAAAAGTTTAGTTACCCTTTGTTTGAAAAAAGGTTTTTTAAGCAAAAGGGTATATCAACATGTGTATTTATTTTAATGGCACAGAAGGTAGAAAAATTAAAAAAGGATGGAAGGATAAGTACAGCCACAAATATATTTTGTGCCTCAAGTAGCCTTGAGGAGTTTGTAAAACCCAAATTAAAATTATTATTTGATGATATTAATGTTGAATTTTTAAACGAATATGAAAAATGGATGATAAAAAGGGGGAGGGCTATGACTACAATTGGTATGTACCTAAGGGAAATCAGGACATTGTTTAATGAAGCCATAAAAGACCACGCAATATCACAAGAAATTTATCCATTTAAAGGAAATGAATCATTTGTTATTCCTACTGGTAGAAATTTAAAGAGGCCTATTGAAATAGATGATATTATGAGAATTTTAAGTTTCAAAACTAAAACAAATACTGAAGAGAGGAATAGAGATTTATGGATATTCTCATATTTGGGTAATGGAATGAATATTAAGGATATGATTCAACTAAAATATAAAAATGTTACTTATAATAGTATAATTTTTGAAAGAGCAAAGACTGCAAGAGCAAATAAAAAAGAACCGATTTTAATTGAATTTGTTATTAGACCTGAAGCAGCGGCTATAATAAAAAAATGGGGTAACTCTTCTGAAAATTCAAATAATTACATCTTCCCGATATTAGATAATGATATGACATTTCAAGAGGCATATAATCGTAAACATTACTTTCTTAAGTCAATTAATAAAACGATGAAACAAATAGGGCTTGAATTAGGGATATTAACTAAACTAACTACCTACGTAACTAGGCATTCATTCACAAATACATTAATTAAAAATGGCGGAGATTTAATATTAGCAAAAGAATCATTAGGTCATGCATCGCAAAATACTACACAACATTATATTTCAAATATAAGTTCTGAAGGGAAAAAGAAATTAGCAGATGGACTTTTAAAATATTAAAAATAATTTTAATAAAATTTAGTAAAAATAAAATAAAAGTGATAACTTTACATTGCTTAAATGCAGACTGTTAGGCATATCTTATGCCACTCATCGCAGGAATTCATCTTATCTGAGTTCCAAAATTTTTTCTAAAAATGGCGTTACTACATCTGGGCAGCAATGAAGCAAATCTTATCTATGAAAAGCTAAACACAATAGAAGGTTTGCTCAAGGATTTAAATTCCAAAAACGAAATTCAAAAAGATTTACCTGATCGAGTTAGAATCAAGGAGGCAGCAGAAATTCTTTGTATGAGTACCTCCAGACTATATTCTGATTTAAGAAATTATCCCCACTACAAAGATCGAGGTAGGGTATATTTTTCAACAAAAGAACTTTTAGAATATATAGACTCCAAACGTTATAAAACGGTTGAGGAACGTTTCAACGATAAACTCAAAAACTAGTTCGTTGCTTAAATGCAAAAAGCCATCTCCCCAGATGGCTAAACAATTTTCAAAGTAAAATCGCTATTATTCGCAGTGCAAATATACTGCATTTTAAACTATGGTAGATGGTATAAACTCCGCTATTTCAATAAGTGAATTTCAGGCATTGCATTTTATTAGATCACTTGATTTAACCTATTCTCACTTAAAAAACTCCACAGAAAACCATTTCAAATATATTGGGGATGTACAGGGATTAAACATTGAGGTTAGATATGATAAAAATGAGTACAAACTTATAATTGCAGGCAGCTTGCATAAATATTATCACGGCGATAATGCAGGAGATTTTT
>JAYTHK010000420.1:0-2252 GCA_043732665.1 Cytophagales bacterium
CTGTTATAGTTTGATTTGTATAATTAAGTTTTTTAGTAAGTAAAGCTATAGCTTTCTCACTAGCTACTTTTTCATAAATTTTTATTATTATTAGCTGTATTCGCTCTGTTTGTCCATTAAGAAAAAAATCGGCTTCCAGATAAGGAAATATTTCTTCACCTGTATTTAGTATTGCGGTTAGTGCTGCATTGCTATATTGCTGGTCAGATAGCTTTTTAATTAAGTTTTTATAAAGCTCCTTATTATTTGAGTTCAACGAAGCCTTTATAGCATTCTGTCTAACTTGATAATCAACGTCTTGAAGTAATTTATTCAGTAACTTTACCTTCATTGTATTGTCTGAATAAGCGACAAGTAATGCCCCGAACCTTCTTTCAGAGGTGATTTTAGAGAGTGTAAGTTGCTCTACATATTTTATTTTTTTTAATCTAAATTTAGCTTCTTTAAGTTTTATATAAGTATTGAAAATAAAGGTTCTGTTTTTTGATATAAAGTACTTTTTTGATTTCTGAATAGCCTCTAAAATTTCTATAGCCTCTAACATACACAATTTTTCTACTTCACAAAGTGCTATATATTGAATTTCGTTGTCCTCAGAAAGGAGCAGTTTGTAAATTGCTTTTTTATATTTTACAGCATCGAGTATATTTAATATATTCAAATGCATACCTAGTTTTGATTGTTCAATTTGATTGATATCGTAAACCAGTTCGTCGGTATAGGAGAGGATCTCTGTTTTTCCATTACTTCTGTTGCATTCTTTTTGTAAAGAATTTTGAAGTGTATGATGGTATCTTTTGTTTAAGATGTAAGTAGTAATAATCCATAGAAGTATTATCAAAACAAGAATACACGATAAGCCTGAAAATGTTCCTCCGAAAAATGAAATTATGCTAAGAGCAATTATACCTGTTGAAAAACGTCCAAATTGACGAGCAAAAAATTCTGTTTTACATTGAAAATCATAACGCAGTTCTATATCAATTGGAATAAAGTAAATTTTGATGGTATTAAACTCAAAACCTTTATATAAAATTGAGTATAGTATTTTACAACTTGCCGCTATTATAAATAGTAGATAGAAACTATCGTCTTCTATACTATAACCGAAATGTAAATTAATATACAGATACAACAGTGCAAATACAAGTAAGCTGCATGGAAGTATTAACAGGCATGCTTTTTTGCCATATTGGTTGTTGACTTTGGATGAAAGAGTAGTAGCTATGAGATACCCTAGAAGCGTCACTACAACAGTAAAAATGGATAGGTAACTAACGGTATCGTATATCGTTTCATAATTTTCTTTTACTATGCTGTAAAATATAAAGTCGATAAGTCCTAGCGATAGTCCAGATAGAAATGAATAATTTAGAATACTTCGTAAATAAGGGTTTCTAAGTAGACTTATATAGTTATTGTAGGTAGCTATATACTGCACATTACTGGTTATTTTATTTACGATTGAAAAATTAAACGAAAAGGCTATTACTACTATTCCTGAAAATATTAATAGGGTTGAGGCGAATAAGTAAAGATATTCTATTGCTGTATTTTGTTCTTCTATGAAATAAATGACTAAAGATAATGCTATTGCAGCTCCAGCGATTAAGCCTAACTCTATTCGGATTTTGAGTTTTTTTATTTGTAAAGGATCGTATATTTTATGAAAAAATGCCCAGAATAATTGAAATGGAATTATACAATTGACGGTAGAAAATAAAATAGCGTTATATAGAATTGTGGTATCCGAACTTATTCGATAGGAATAAAAAATAGATAGATTGCCGATAAATGAAATTGCTAATCCGCAAAGTCCTATTACTGATAAGGGCATCCAGTTTTGGAGCTTGGTACAATAATGGGTTGTTAGCAACCCGCTTAAACCAGCAAGAAAAAAAGCGATTGGAAAATCAGTTTGTTTCCATAATTTAATTAATATAGAGACATTCGCTACTTCCGTCAAAGCAACAAAACCTCCTAAGCAAAAACCTAGAAACAAGAATAAAACTACAGAAAGCCGCTCTTCTTGTTCTACATGAAGAACTTTGTAAAAAAAGGTCATTGTGAAAATTAGTAATAAAAGTAAAAAGTATAAAAAAGTAAATTACTTGTTGAGTCAAAGATAGAAAAATATTTCAGTAATAACGAGAAGTATATTATTTACTTCTTAAGTAAGCGCTGGCATTGTATTTCATAAGCAATATCGGCGAGTTCCATTTTAATGTCTACTTGAAAGAGTAAAATTTCCT
>JAYTHK010000421.1:0-7652 GCA_043732665.1 Cytophagales bacterium
GTTTATAATGATGTATAAAATATTATTCTTTACATCGAGTTTTAAATTTTTGTAAGAAGACATAAAATGAAGATTTTAAAGGTTAGATCTTAGACTTTATATTTTAGATTTTTTTATTTTAAACTTTAACACCATAATACTTTAATACAAATCACTTCTGGCTTGCCTTAAATAATTTTTGTTGTTCTTCCTTAGTAAGACTCGTATAACCAGAGCGGGAAATTTTGTCCAAGATATCGTCTATTTCTTTTTGATTTGGGGTAGTATTAGTTGAGGTGAAAGTGCCAGAATTATTTCGATATGAAATTTTCATTGGTGAGCGTTTTTGGAATAATTTAGAAACCCACTCGAAGAAAAGAACGAAAGGTTTACCAAGATCTGTGCCTCTTCGTAAGAGTTTAATGTATAGATATCCGAAAAGTGCGCCTCCAAGGTGTGCAAAATTTCCTCCAGCATTTCCTCCTACAGTACCCAAAAAGGATATGAATATAATAGCCGCTGCAATGTATACGATTTTTACCTGCCAAGTAAAAAAGACGCTAACAGTATAACCAGGAGATAAGGTTGCAGCACCTATGATAATGGCGAATACAGCGCCTGAAGCTCCTATAAGATCACCGTCTCCTTGGGGAATGTTCAAGTAGTCAACGCCAATATTGAAAATGAGCAAATAAAATATTCCTGCGCTGATTCCTCCTAATAAATACAAACTGAGCAACCTTCTGCTTCCTATCTGATCTGCGACTATGCGCCCAAACCAGTATAGATTCAGCATATTAAAGGCGATGTGTAAAATGTCTTTAAGGCTATGTACAAATTGATAGGAAATAATTGTCCAGGGTCTGTATAAAAATTTCCAGAAATTAGAAGGTAAAGCAACCGCTTTGTCAATAGAATCAATAAGGGCGGTGTTATTAGAAAGACTTAGTGTAACGGTTATTATTCCCATTACCACAAACACAATAACGTTTAGTAAGATTAACTTAACTAAAGAATTGTCTTTCTTTTTTAGCTCCCATTTTAGTTCGTCTAAAAGATTCATACCTCTAATAAAACGTATTTCGTTGTTTTTGCCAATATTTTACCAAAATAAATCCAAAGAGCGCACCTCCAAGGTGTGCAAAATGGGCAATATTATCTCCTGGAAGCTTAATAACGCCAAGGCTTAATTCCATAAAGGCATATATTACTATAAAATATTTTGCTTTTACAGGGAATGGAATAAACAGCATCATGAGTTCTGTATTGGGAAACAAAACAGCAAAGGCTATTAATATACCAAATACTGCACCTGAGGCACCACCCATAGCGCCATTTACGACACTATAAATCGTTTCACTCATTCCTTCTTTTACTTTTGCTACTAATTCTGGTGATGTTGGATTATCCTCCACCATTTTTTCTGCTTCGATGCTAAATAGGTCTTGTCCGTACTGTTTTTCAAAATCTTTCAGATTGCTGTAAGAAGGTTCTGTCGAATAAGAACTATAAATAGTTTTGAGTTTACTTATTTCATAATTATGAACCCCTGAATAAATCAGAGCTGCGCCAACTCCGCAAACTACATAAAATAGCAAAAATCGTTTTGGTCCCCAGTGACTTTCGAGTACAGTTCCAAACATGTATAAACTAAGCATGTTTCCAAATAAATGCATCGGTCCATAATGGACAAACATACTGGTAAAGAATTGAGTTGGGAAGAAGCTGTCAGACGAAAAAGCTTTTAACGATAATATAGAATTCGTAATTGGGAAAAGATAATTTAATACAAAAATCGCTACATTAATAATGAGCAAATTTTTTACCATTGGTGTAAACTGAAATCTCATAATAAATAATTCTACTCTGTTTTATGGAACATGGATGCAATTTTCTCTGTAGTCATCAACACGAGCGTCAGATTACCATTTGGGGCGTAGGTCGGCATCTTGCAGGCAAATAATTGATCTATAAGAGAGTTCATTTCGGTAAGAGAAAGTTTAGTGCCAGGGCGAATTGCAGAACGTTTTGCTAAAGAACGCGCTAAATTTTCCTTTTTTTCTAATCTCAATTCCGTTTGATTTTGCTTATATTGTTCGATCAAACTTTCGATGAGATTTTTTTCGTTAGTCGTAGGAATGTCAGCAGGAATGCCGTTTACTACGATGGTATTCCTGCCAAAAATACTATACACAAATCCCAATGATTTAAACTCTTCCTCCATTTCCATAAGAAGGGTGAAATCATTTGGACTTAATTCAATAGACTGAGGAAATAAAAACTGCTGAGAAGCGCCGAATTTATTTTGCAACATACTCAAATACTTTTCATAATAGATACGCTCATGTGCCGCTTGTTGGTCTATCAGCGCCATACCCGATTTTATCTGCGTTACGATATATTTATTGTGCAGTTGAAAAGTGGTGGTATTGTCAGAATAAAGTAAATCTTTATTCAGCGTGCTAGTGTCTTCGGTATCGTTTATTTTACTTCCTAAGGTGAGTAATGTCATTTCTTCGTACTGTTTTAAATTTTCACGGTTTTCAAATCCCTGATATAACGTTTCCCAGTGTTGATTGGTTTCACTATTTGTTTTAGGTTTATAACTTATATTTTTACCGCCAAATTCCTTTTTGTCATCGTCGAATTCCCTGCCTCTTTGGTGAGAAGGAATATTGAAATTTATATCCAACTCATAATCAATACTTGGAGCAATGTTGTGAGTAGCCAATGCTTTTTTTACGGCCGCCCTTACCATCGCATAAACGGTTTTTTCGTCGTCAAATTTTATTTCAGTTTTGGTCGGATGCACGTTTATATCAATTTTTTTCGGATCAATCTCTATAAACAAAACATAGAAAGGAAAAGAATCGTCGCTAATCAATTTATCAAAAGCAAACATCACCGCATGATTAAGATAACTGCTTTTTATGAAACGATTGTTAACGAAGAAAAACTGTTCTCCCCGGGATTTTTTTGAATATTCAGGTTTGCCAATAAAGCCGTCGATGTTTACGAAATCAGTTTCTTCTTTACAAGAAATTAATTGTTCCCGGTGGTTTTTTCCAAATAAATCAACAATCCTTTGGGCAAGATTATCTGCCTTTAGGTTATAGGTTTCTAAATCGTTTTGATAAAAAGAGAATTCTATTTCAGGGTGAGCCAACGCTACACGCTGAAATTCATCAAGAATATGTCTTAATTCTACAGGATTTGATTTTAAAAAATTTCTACGTGCGGGAACGTTATAAAATAAATTTTTTATAGAAATAGAGGTGCCTTTTTCGCAAGCGGTAGATTCTTGTAATTTCAGCTCTGAACCTTCTATTTTTAATAAAGTTCCTAACTCCTCGTTTCCTTTTCTGGTTTTCATTTCTACCTGTGCTATCGCAGCAATAGAAGCCATAGCCTCTCCACGAAAGCCGAAAGTTTTAATGTTGAAGAGATCTTCCGTTTTACGAATTTTAGAAGTAGCATGGCGCTCAAAAGACATCCGAGAGTCTGTAGCCGACATTCCAACACCATTGTCGATTACCTGAATCAATTGTTTACCAGCATCTTTTACTACAAGCTGTATCTTAGTACTTTCAGCATCAATAGAATTTTCTAGAAGTTCTTTTACTGCAGAAGCAGGACGCTGCACCACCTCGCCAGCGGCAATTTGGTTGGCTATCGAATCGGGTAATAATCGGATAATGTCGGACATTGCAAAGCTATTTATGCAAAAATAAAAATTACCAGACAGTATTCACACTAAAGTTATTACAACTCTTTTGTGGGAAACTATTTTAGAGGCTGTAAGTTAATTTTTTTATATTTGAAGGTCGAATAATCAATTATTTAGTGTCTATAATCCAAAATAAATACAAAAAGCTGACACGAGCGCTGAGCCTGTTTTTTTTACCGGCCTTTCTACTTTTGACTCTTTCCTGGAACAATCCATCAGAATATAAAAAAACACAGCAGACAGAAGACCAATGGGTAGATAGCGTTTTGCAATCAATGACTCAGGAGCAACGAATCGGCCAACTTTTCATGATGGCTGCTTATTCCAATAAAACAGATAAGCACAAAAAAGAAATTGACGAACTGGTAAGTAAATACAATATTGGTGGTCTTATTTTTTTTCAGGGAGGACCAGTAAGACAAGCTACGTTAACGAATCGCTACCAATCATTATCCAAAGTACCGCTCATGATTGCCATGGATGCGGAGTGGGGTTTGAGTATGCGCCTGGACAGCACTATCGCTTTTCCAAAACAGATGACACTAGGTGCTATTCAGGACAATAAACAAATTTACAATATGGGCAAAGAAATTGCCCGTCAGTGCAGGCGATTAGGCGTGCACATAAACTTCGCACCATCTATCGACATCAACAGTAATCCTAATAATCCTGTTATAGGAGTACGATCTTTTGGAGAAGATAAATACAACGTTGCCGAAAAAGGTTCGGCCTATATGAAAGGCCTGCAGGACAATTTTGTAATGACGACTGCCAAACATTTTCCCGGGCACGGTGATACAGAAACGGATTCTCATCTGTCTTTGCCCGTTATAAAACACGGCAGAACTAGATTGGATGAAATAGAATTGTATCCATTTCGAAAATTAATTCAAGATAGTGTGATGGGTATTATGGTAGGCCATATCAATATACCAGCGTTGGACAATCGTGAAAATATGGCTACCACACTTTCCAGGCCAGTGGTAACAGACTTACTTAGAAATGAACTTGGGTTTAAAGGATTGATATTCACCGATGCGCTAAACATGAAAGGTGTTAGCAGTTTCAATAAACCAGGGGAAGTAGATTTGAAAGCCTTGTTGGCAGGGAATGATGTGTTGTTGTATTCGGAAGATGTTCCCACGGCAATAGATAAAATTGTAAAGGCAATTCGAAAAGAAAAAATTACAGAGGACGAAATCAATGAAAAAGTTAAAAGAATATTAAAAGTAAAATATTGGTTAGGATTAAATAACTACAAAGCAATCGAAACAAAAAATCTCTACGAAGATTTGAATAGCCCGAAAGCTAAATCAATTCAGATGGATCTTTATGCAAAAGCACTAACCGTGATCAGCAATAAAAATAATCTTCTGCCATTTAGAATATTGGATACCACCAGCTTTGCTTCTATTGCCATCGGACTTGACAGCGGAAATATTTTCCAGTCCATGCTGAACAATTACGCTTCTTTTGATCATTATACGATGAACAAAAATGCTGAAGAGGAAAAATTTAATGAATTGTTGGAAAAACTTAAAAAGTATGAAATAGTTGTAATCGGCTTGCACAATACCAATGTTTTCAATAATAAAAATTTCGGCATTTCTGAAAATGCAAAAAACTTTATTTATAAGCTACAAGACCAAAATAAAACAATTCTGAATGTATTTGGCAATCCATATAGTCTGAAATTTTTTGCCGACGCTCCCAATCTTATTTGTGCCTACGAAGACAATGAAATAACACAAAAACTCCTACCTCAGCTGCTCTTCGGAGGAATTACCGCCAACGGTAAAATTCCTATAACGGCTCATATTAAAATACCAGAAGGTAAAGGTATTTCGCTCGACAGCGATATAAAAAGATTAGGCTATGCTTATCCTGAAAACTTAAAAATGGACAGCCGCACGTTGTCTTATGTAGACAGTATTTGTGCTAAGGCGATTCACGAAGGAGCTACTCCAGGCTGTCAAGTATTGATAGCCAGAGACGGAAAAATTGTTTTCGATAAATGTTACGGTTCTCTTTTTTATGGAAACAACATGCTTGACCTTGTTTTGCCCACAACGTTATACGATATAGCTTCTATTACGAAAGTGGCAGGTACCTTGCAAGCGTTTATGTTTCTTGAAGAACGAGGACTTGTAGATCTTGACAAAAAGGCGTCTGATTATTTACCCGATTTTGTGGGTACTAATAAAGAAGATTTACAATTGCGTGATATTCTTACTCATCAGGCGGGACTTACACCTTTTATACCCTATTGGAAAAGAACGATTGATAGCAATAGTTTTGACACACTTTATTATAGTAGAATAAAGTCAGATAAATTCCCCAACGAGGTAATTCCTGGCCTATATTCATTGGCTTCCATTGAAGATTCTCTTTGGAAGTGGACAGTACAATCTAAGCTAATTTCTAAGACTCAAAAAATAGTATACTATAAAAAAAGAAGGAGAAAGCAGCGGAAAATTGTAGCACAGTCGCCTACATCTAACGAGAAAGAATATGTGTACAGCGACCTTGGTTTTTACATCACGAAACGCATAGTTGAAACGATACTTAATCAGAAAGTAGACGAATTTATGCAGGATAATTATTATACTCCTTTGGGGTTGAAAAATATTCTGTATAAGCCTTTAGAACGGTTTCCCATTAGTACGATAGCACCCACCGAAGACGATACTTATTTTCGTCATACACTTATCCGAGGAAATGTACACGACCAAGGTGCTGCAATGTTGGGAGGCGTAGGAGGACATGCTGGAATATTTAGTAACGCACACGATCTTGCAGTTTTGATGCAAATGAATCTTCAAAATGGTTATTATGGCGGTGCGCGTTATTTTTTACCAGAGACTGTTTCGCGTTTTGCTAAAAGACAGTTTGACACTAATAGGAGAGGCCTTGGTTGGGATAAACCTGAGGCTGCAGGTTATGGTCCAACTTCTTATCATGCATCTTCCAATACGTTTGGTCATACTGGTTTTACAGGTACTTGTGCCTGGGTAGATCCTGACCAACAGCTTGTTTACATATTCTTATCCAACAGAATACACAAAGATGCCGCAAATGGCAAATTGGTGAAATTGGGAGTGCGAACAGCCATTATGGATGTTATTTATAAATCTCTAATGAACTATAAAGATTAATTTTTGTTTTAATACGACATAGTAAATGCTGTATGTTGCATTGTTGTATATATAAATAATTGATATACAGTGCTTAAAAATATAAAATCTTTTTAAATGAAAATAGGAATTGTTTGTTATCCCACCTATGGAGGCAGCGGAGTAGTAGCTACAGAGTTAGGAAAATTACTAGCTTCTAAAGGACATAAAGTGCATTTTATTACCTATTCTCAACCACAGCGGTTAGATTTTTTTAGCGAAAACCTTTTCTACCACGAAGTGAGAATAGAATCCTATCCATTGTTTGATTATGCCCCATACGAGCTGGCCTTAGCGAGTAAGATGGTGGACGTAGTGAAACATGAAAAATTAGATTTGCTTCATGTGCATTATGCTATTCCTCATGCTTCTGCGGCCTATATGGCAAGAGAGATATTAAAGACACATGGTATTAACATCCCGATTATCACCACACTGCACGGCACCGATATTACTTTGGTAGGAAGAGATCCTTCCTATGAACCTGTAGTTACTTTTAGTATCAACCAATCGGATGGGGTTACTGCGGTGTCAGAAAGTTTGAAACAAGATACATTGAATCACTTCAATATCACAAAAGAGATTCGTGTAATTCCCAATTTTATTGACGCAAGCCGATTCAAGAAACAGAAAAAAGACCATTTTAAAATGGCCATTTGTCCAAACGGCGAAAAACTGATCGTTCATACTTCTAACTTTCGTAAAGTGAAAAGAGTGGAAGACGTATTAGCTGTATTTGATGGAGTAAGAAAACAGATTCCTGCAAAATTATT
>JAYTHK010000422.1:0-2233 GCA_043732665.1 Cytophagales bacterium
AACGTGACCTTTGAACAAATCCGTCAACTCGCTTTAAAACAGGAGAAAAAACTAATCACCGATATTAATGTTTTTGATGTGTACGAAGGAAAAAATTTAGGCGAAAACAAAAAATCTTATTCCGTTAGTTTTACGCTTCAGGATTTTGAACAAACACTTACCGACAAAGTGATTGACAATACGATGCAAAAATTGATGGCTGGATTTGAAAAGGAATTGGGAGCGGTGATTAGAAAGTAAGAACGAAATTGTATTAGATTATTTTTTGTAGAAACGCATGATGATGCGTCTCTACAAAAAAAGAATCGTAATCCACAGAACAAACATAGCCCATGTTTTAAACTATGGGCTATGTTTGTTCTGTGGAAATCTTGCTTTCAATAAAAAATACGGGCAGTATATTCTGTCCGTATTTTTTATAAATGAAAGAATCAATTCGCTGTTAGTAAGCCAATATCAATTCTTTTGAAGCATTTGATAAATTAGTAAAATCTAATTTAAATCCATAAGGACAGTTTGGAGTTATATTTACTGTGCCGTCGCTGTTAACACCATACGTTACCGTTAATGTTTTTGCGATACCTTGATGAACATAAACACCAGATATTGGCTCTGAACCACAAGTTGTGTTGTAGGTGATAGGTGAAGTTATTTCGCCATAGAAATTCTCTCCATTTCTATTAAGACCCCATGCTTCTACGTTTGAATAACCGCTCACCGCTGTATCTCCTGAGATCGCTACCGTATAAACACTAGAACCTTGATTGGTTGTTTTTCTATGTCTTGCTATTTCCCATGATCTAGTTGTACCATCATCGAAAGTAAGTATGATCGCTCCACGTACTTTGTGATCGATACTAGAACCTACAGGAAGGTTTGTCAAAGTATAGCCACCATTAGAAACATTTGTGACCATATGTGTACCATTCAAAGTAATGCTCTTTCCTGTACTTACTTTCGTTACGATATAGTTCGTAAACGTAATTGTCAATACAGAGCCGTTAACACTCCATTTACCATGTGTCCTTTGAACGGTAACCTTACCCGTTCTGCTTCTTGTACCATTCGCATTAAGACCATTGTATGTGATTGTGAATTTCCCTAAAACAGGATTAAGAGAATCTACCATTGCATTATAAATAGGCTGAGGCTGAGCTTGAACATTTACTCTAGCATTGTTAGGCGATCCAGAAATAACAACTTGAGCATCGTTCAAAGCCTGATCAGACTCCGCAGAAACGTTCGACTGGTCACCCGCAGTGGTACTTTGTTGTGAAGTATTGTCAGGAGTAGGAGAAGAACTGGTTGAATCTTTTTTCTTTGCACAAGCGGCAAGCATTAGTCCTAGAGAAAGGGCTACTACTGAAAATTTAATGAATGTTTTTTTCATAGTCTATTAGTTTTTATGTTTCTTTTACTCTTTGATATAAATTTCTAAGTAAGGTTTAATACGGTAATTTATCTTAATAGTTATATTTTTAAAAAAATACCATATTTTATTGACTGTTAAATAGTTAATAATGAAGATAATTTTATTTATTTTAAATAATTGAAAATTTGATGAAAAAATCAAGAATTATTACTTAAAAACTACTCTTAAGTTCAATAAAGTGAACGGCAATGGATGAGTGAACTCTTGTTTTGTCTGTCGGGAATTTTAAAGACAAAACACAAAAAAAATCTCTAACATTTCTGGAAAGAGATTCTATAATAAAAACATAGGATGTATTATCCTTTTAAGATAAGCGCTAGTTTTTCCTTTTCGACAGGTTCCATTTCTTCAGATCCTTTCATTAAGATTCTTTTCGCCTCGGCACTTGAAGTGGTCGTAATTAGCTTGCGGTATTTCGCACGAATTTCGTAATCAAATAGTTGTACTTTCATTTTCAAATATACACTTTATTAAAGAAAATGCCAACCGAAAAGTATGCTAAAGCCTAATAGTAATGAATAGTGTATTTACAAGTATTCTAACAATATTCTGAAAAACAGATATTTATAACATAAAAAGACTTTAAGTTTCTTGTTAGAATATAATAAATACTGGTTTATTATATAGAAATTTACTATTTCCCTAATAAGTTTTTAAAATTTGCACCGTCGAGCAATTCAAATAATTCCAATTCAAAATAAGGGACTGCCGCTAATACGTGATCAAAAATATCGGCGATTACGTATTCGTAATTTTTTCCTCTTTTGTCTTTGCAGAAAGCATAGATTTCAAGCGGAATTC
>JAYTHK010000423.1:0-7641 GCA_043732665.1 Cytophagales bacterium
TAATATCTTTTTTTCAGATCATAATAACACCGTTTATCTTGAGGGTAGTATTGATAAAATTTATGCTTTCCATGTATCTGGTAAGTCATATAGAAGTTCGTATATTAAATGTAATGTTTATTTAACTTGGTATGTTAAAAATTATTTTGATGAAGTGATTGATTCGATTAAAACTTCAGAATATTCCGGTGACTTTACATTTCAATTCGACGACAACGAGCAAGACAATAACATTGTCAAAAGTATTGGAGACGCTATTGATATCTCATATTTAAAGTTACATCAAAATCCTGCATTCACTAAATATTTGAAATTAGAAACTGATTTTTTAATTAAAGATTCTTTATTAAACTTAGGGACATCAAATGGATTTATTAGCAACAAAGCTGAAGCTGGAATTGCCTCTGTTATTGTAAAAACAAAAGATGGACATGGAAGCGGATTTGCAATAAGTAATGACGGATATATTATTACAAATTATCATGTAGTATCACAAAGCGCAACCGATATTAAAATTATTAATTCTGAAGGAGTATCCGTTTCTGGAAAGGTAGTAAGACATAATAAGTTCAGAGATATTGCGCTTATAAAAGTAAATATGCATTTCGATAAAGTATTTGCATTGACGGATGATAAAAAATTCAACAATCTGCAAGATGTTTTTACAATCGGAGCTCCTAAGTCAATTGAGCTAGGGCAAACAGTATCAGTAGGAATTATTTCTAATGAACGTAATTACAATAACAATAGACTTATTCAATTAAATATGGCTGTTAACTCTGGAAATAGTGGAGGTCCCGTTTTTGATAGTTATGGAACTTTACATGGAGTAATAGTATCAAAAGCGATAGGGAAAAGTACAGAGGGTATTTGTTTTGCAATACCTGGTTATTTAATTCGTCAATATCTTAATCTTTCAATAAAATAAGTTGAGGTCATTGATTATATTCTAGTTGGTTTGTATTATTAACATGGCAACTATAATATAATCAATGACCTCATATTAAACTCTTCCTTATTAAAGAACTTCCTTCTGAATGACTTTCTGACAACTAGTAGTAAGTAATCGCACAATTAGGATGGTTCTTCTTAAACCGTTGTATTTCGGCTTTCCCTATTTTAGTATAGAAACATTTTAACACTTTTATATATTCCAGTTTATGAATACCTCCAAGCGATGAGATCTGAGGGCAACCGTATATTTCTAATTCTCTTAAAAGATAAAAACTGGATACTACACTCAAATCCGAAACACTGGAATAACTTAAATAAAGATTAATGATGTATTGATAGTTTTTAATAGATTCAAGGCTTGTAACTTTATTGCTCGACAGATCAAGGTGAAATATTTTTTGCATATTTCTTATCGGTTCCAAACTTGTAATTCCCGTATTATAACAATCAAGGTAAACCAGATTCGTCATACCCTGTATAGGTGTAAGATCTTTAATTTCAATCTTTCTGAAAGACAATTTTTCTATATTGACAAGCTTTTTTACAGCGTCAATATTTTTAACTTTTATATTTAAAGAAATATTTAATTCTTTAAGGTTAATCAAATTCTTAACAGGACTTATATCGTTTAGGTCATTTTCAGAACAATTAAATTTCAACAAGCTAAGCACAGAATCTATGGGCTGTATGGTTGTAAGCTGATTCCCGATACAATAAAACTCCTCCAATCTTGTCAGTTTATTAATACCAGCAATGTCTTTAATTTGTGATTTTGAAATGTCTAAATACGTCAAAGCAGTCATCTTCGAAATAGGTTCGAAGGAATTTATATTCGCTCCAGTAAGAATTATTTTTTTAACATTTGTAAAGGCCGATAGAGGTTCGTAGGTCTTAAAATTTGCTTTCGTAAAATTCAACTCCGATTGGTAGGTCAATCTTTCTAAATCAGATTCTTTAGGATACTCATCCATTTTTCTCATCTTACCGAGCATAGTTTTCCATTCCAAATCGAGTCCTGACCACCATTGCTGAAGTGGCTCTATTGGGGGCAAGGGTGGCATGTGCCCTGTGTTTGTTATTCCCCAAAGACGAAAATTTTTAGCTACATTATTTTCTTTCTCAAAACGAATAAAAAAAGACAGAAGCTTTTCTTTCACTACCAAAACTTTAGAATCTTTGACCGATAAAGAATCTTGTGCATTAGTATCCTCTTCGCTCTTTTTAGCGGGTATTGTTTCCATCCAGGATATTTGTTTCACCACTTTTACTTCCGCATAATAAAATCTACGCCACTTATCGTACTTCATTTTTTCATAAACTATAATAGTTGGTTCTATAGTATGCTTCAGAGTACCGTCTCCTTTAGCCTTTGCCAATTGATAAGCATAAGTTGTAATCTTAATATTTTTACTGTTTACTGCAGTATCTAAGTCGTTTACTGTAAGTACCTCTCCTTTTAGAAGTGTTTCCTTTATGAATTTTACGGACAAAGCTTTCTTCCCATCAAGATTTCCTGGTACTGACATGGCATTCATGTAAGACAAATAAGAATCTATGACTTTTTTAAGCTCTGCAGACTCTTGTGTCGTAGGCGCCAAAAGCACCTCTACCTGAGTAAAACTAGGGTAAAAAAGCAATGACAATAGTGCTAGTAACCAATATCTTTTCATAAAATTTCCTTTATTATATAAAGTAAAAATAAGCAATTTATTACAGTCAGCTCTACAAATTGAAGCCTGTGGATAAGTCAATTTTCCTAAAGCCCTGTATTTTTGTTAATTTAGTGAACCAATTAGTACAATTAGGAATTTTTAAAATTATGGCAGATAAGAAAGTAGAATACACCGAAGACAGTATCCGGTCACTTGACTGGAAAGAACATATTCGTTTGCGTCCTGGGATGTATATAGGTAAGCTGGGTGATGGTTCTGCACAAGACGACGGTATTTATATTCTTGTAAAAGAAATAATTGACAACTGTATAGACGAACACATGATGGGTTATGGGAAACTCATTGAAATTAAATTATCCGATCTAAAGGTAGAAGTACGTGACTACGGGAGGGGAATTCCCTTAGGAAAAGTAATCGATTGTGTTTCTAAAATCAATACTGGTGGTAAGTACGATTCAGGTGCTTTTCAAAAATCTGTAGGGCTTAACGGTGTCGGTACAAAGGCAGTAAATGCACTTTCTTCGTATTTCAAAGTTCAATCTATTCGTGAAAACAGAACAAAAATTGCAGAATTTGAAAAAGGAAATCTTCTTAAAGATTATAAGGAACAAGCGATAGAAGAAAAGAACGGAACGTATATATGTTTCGTACCAGACAATACCATCTTTAAAAACTTCCGTTATATACCAGAATACCTAGAAGACTTAATAAAAAATTATACCTACCTCAATGCAGGGTTGATCATAAATTACAATGGAAATAAGTTTTTTTCCGAAAAAGGACTTTATGATTTATTGAGTAAAAAAATTGATTTAGAAACAGCACGTTATCCAATCATCCATTTAAAAGGAAACGATATTGAGCTTGCCATGACTCACGGCGAACAATATGGCGAAGAATATTACTCTTTCGTAAACGGTCAAAATACCACGCAAGGTGGTACGCACTTAGCTGCATTCAGAGAAGCAATTGTAAAAACAGCGCGTGAATTTTATAAGAAAGATTTTGATGCTTCTGACATTCGAGCTTCCATTGTTGCTGCGATTGCTATTCGTGTGCAAGAGCCCGTATTTGAATCTCAAACAAAAACCAAACTGGGTTCTATAAACATCGGACCCGATGCAATGTCTGTTCGAAACTTTATAAGTGATTTCTTAAAAAGAGAACTTGACAATTATCTACATAAAAATCCAACCGTAGCGGATGCTTTCCTTAAACGTATTTTACAATCGGAAAGAGAAAGAAAAGATATTGCAGGAATAAAAAAGTTAGCGAACGAAAGAGCTAAAAAAGCAAATTTACATAATAAAAAACTTCGTGATTGCCGTTTTCACCTCGACGAAGGTAAAAACGAAAAAAGATACGATACTACACTTTTTATTACCGAAGGTGATTCAGCGAGTGGTTCTATCACTAAATCCAGAAGCGTAGAAACGCAAGCCGTATTTAGTCTTCGTGGAAAACCGCTAAACTGTTTTGGACTGACGAAAAAAATTGTTTACGAAAATGAAGAATTCAATTTACTTCAACACGCCTTAAACATAGAAGACGGTCTTGAAGGATTAAGATACAATAAAGTTGTGATTGCTACCGATGCAGACGTAGACGGTATGCACATTCGTCTTTTAATGCTGACGTTTTTCTTACAATTCTTTCCAGACTTAGTAAGAAATGGACATGTATATATACTGGAAACACCACTTTTCAGAGTCCGTAATAAAAAGGAGACGTTCTACTGTTACAGCGACGAGGCAAGACAAAAAGCAATCGCACGCTTAGGCGGTAAACCTGAGATAACCCGATTTAAAGGATTGGGAGAAATTTCTCCAGATGAGTTTGGATTGTTTATCGGAGAGAGTATGAAATTGCAACCTGTGATTCTACAAAGTGATTCTTCCATCATCAAAATATTAAATTATTATATGGGAAAAAACACGATGGAAAGACAGCAGTTTATAATTGAAAACCTACGCGTAGAAAAAGATTTGATAAAAGAAGTAGAAGTAGAGATCGTTTAAAGTATTTACATATAGACCGGGTCTATAAGATTTTCAGGATCTTATAGGTCTCTTTATTCCAGAAAACAAGTATTCTAAATGAATATACCTGATTTTGTTATTTATTTTTTGCTGACTTTAGCCTACAGCTTTTTTGGCTCTATGCATCCTGCTACTGGCAACTTATTAACCATACAGCTCGATCACAAGAGGCTTGAAAGCCGCTTTGGCATTTGCTTTAGGAGAGGTTATTATTGAATTTATATACGACCATATCGCTTCACTAATTTCCGATTTTACCACCGAAGAAACGAATTGAAATTTTTAAATAAAAATTATAATTCCTATATTTCTACTCATGGCACTCTATTTTTTCATGAATAAAAAATCTATTGAGAACGAAGCAGAAATAAAACAAAATCGAATTTTACTTATGGACTTCTGATTTGCTTTTTAAATCCATAGGTCATTCCGTTCTGGGCAGTAAATATTAGTTACTTTTTCTCAACAATTGGATAAAAAAAGACATTCCAAATTTTTTGTTTTTTATAGCTAGAATAACCGTTGGCTCTTTTCTGATTCTATTTATAGATGCTTTATTAGGCAAAAAAACACATTCTCTTTTAAAATTAAAAATAGAAACCCTCAATAGAGTTATTGCTTTTATTTAAATTCTATTAGCTGCAATACAGACTATACGGCTTTTAATTGATTAACGGTTTCTTCTTGAACATAACCGAACTTAGTAAAGAAATAGCTCCATTCTTTGGCTATTTCTTTTTTCACCTGTTCGTCCATAATATGCGTATTGGTTTTATAATTCTTATTAGAAATCAACTCCAACTCTATTGAACAACGGGCATTTTCAAAATTATTTAGATCAAGTTCATTGTAAACTTTATTCAAAATTTCCATAGGATTAATGAGCATATCCTCGTATGCAACGCTAGTAATATTACCCTCAGGAATTAAAGATAATTCATCTTCAAACTTCATATAGATTAGTTTATACGAGTCTATAATAAACTTTTCAATTTTTTCTTCTTCTATTTTATGAAAGGAGAACGTAGACAGTAGCACTTCATATAACTTTTCATTGGAGTAATAAACTTCATAGGGATTACGATGAATGTGTATGAATTTGGCATCAGGAAACAATTCTAGTATCTGTTTTATTCTACCAGTATTAAAAGGACTCTTTAGTATAAGTCTTTTGTTGGGTTGTTTAAGCGTTATTTTTTTCAAAAAAAATAAATATTTTTTCTTCCATTCGTATTCGTATTTCTCATTATCCGAAAACAATACGTAACGACAAAAATAGGTCATTATATTTTTCGGAAAATAAAATCCATTTACCATAGATGCATCAGAAATAGCCGACATTGCAAACTCTTCCTCTTTAGGAAGCATAGACCCCATCTTAACATTATCAATCAATCTTGTTTTGGGTAATAATCTTCGCAAAAATTTTTCAAGAAAACTTCCCATACTTAGAAATAGATTGGGCATAAGTACTTGGTAAGTGGCGCAATATGAAAACTGTGGATCTTTACTAAGAAGATAGTGCAAAAATGTGGTACCACTTCTAGGATAACCTAAAATAAAAATAGGTTCTTTTATTGTCACTTCTTTTATTGCACGATTGTATCGGATACTTTCGTATATCCTAAATACATTGGTAGATAAAATGCTTGTTGTAATCCATAAAACTTTAGGTATGGCTAAAAAATCCATCTTAAATTTATTTTTATATAGTACACCAAACCAATTTAGTGTACTATAACCAAATGTACCGTGCATATTAAACTTCAAGTGCCTACCCGACTTATATCGAAGATTCATTCTGTATTATTTCCCCTTTACTTCAAAAACTATAATTCTTGTACTACACAAATATAATTATTTATTAGAAATATAATTATTTATTAGAAATATATTAAATAATTTACAAAAAATGAATAGCAGTAATTTCCTCAATATCAAGACTTAAAATTTCATTTTTTGCACCCGCATTGCATTCAAAATTGCTAACAGCGCTACCCCAACATCAGCAAAAACAGCTTCCCACATCGTCGCTACTCCTCCAGCTCCAAGAATTAATACGATTATCTTAACGCCAAATGCCAACGAAATATTTTGTAGTACTATTTTTTTTGTAGCCTTACCAATTTTAATTGCCGTAAAAATTTTAGAAGGCATATCATTTTGAATAACAATATCAGCAGTCTCTATAGCAGCATCTGAACCAAGACCTCCCATTGCTATACCCACATCAGAAAGCGCTAACACTGGTGCATCGTTTATGCCATCGCCTACAAAAGCTACTGGGTTATTTTTATTTTTTATTTCTTGAACCTTAGCAACTTTATCTTCAGGGAGTAAATCTCCATACGCGTTGGTAATTTTTAATTGAGCTGCTACATAATTTACCACCGCTGTTTTATCACCAGAAAGCATCACTGTTTGAATACCCAGCTGATTGAGGTTATCAATAGCTTGCTGTGCATCTTCTTTTAGTTCATCGGCAATGGTTAAATAACCAGCAAATTTTTTGTCGATCGCGATCGCTACAATTGTAAATGGAATTTCCTTTATTTTGGTATCATAGCTTATTGCATATTTATCCATCAAACGAAAATTACCAGCTAACACTTCTTTGTCGTCAATGATAGCAACCAATCCATGTCCGGCTATTTCTTCCACATTTTTTAGTTTAAAGTTTACCGATACCCTTCCAACATAATCAGCAATCGCTTTAGCAACCGGATGAGTAGATTTACTTTCTATCACAGCAAGCATCGTCAAAACATTCGTTTGATCAAAACCTTCTGTAATTTTAACTTCCTTAACATTGAATACACCTTTTGTTAGTGTACCTGTCTTATCCATCACCACACACCGAACAGACGCCATAAGATCAAGATAAGAAGACCCTTTAAATAAAATTCCATTGCGAGAACCTGCCCCTATTCCTCCGAAATATCCTAGTGGAATAGAAATAACCAATGCACAGGGGC
>JAYTHK010000424.1:0-2225 GCA_043732665.1 Cytophagales bacterium
TGACCATAGACGCAAGCAGTAAATTTTATACCAAAGCAAACAGCAACCTGATCGTATCGGGTGCAGTGAATATTAACGGTTTGTTGCAGGGTGATCCAATGGGTTATGCACAGATCAATACGAACCAGGATGGGGTGTATGTATTTTCAGGTGGACAGTTATCGGGTCCAGTGAAAGTATGTGAGCAGACGAACCAGGGTTCTCGCCCAGGTTTTGTAGATCCTTTGGTACTGTTCAATTGTGACCCAGGTTTACCCCCGCTGTTGGTGCAGAATTTGAATGTTACCAAGCATTTTGTAACTTACAAAGGGTATAAGTACTTTGAATTAAATAATCATTTAGGAAATGTACTGACTACGGTGTCGGATAGGAGAATAGGGGTTTCGTTAAGTACTAGCCCACTTTTAATCGATCACTATACCGCTGTTATACTTTCTAGCTCGGATTATTATGCCTTCGGTTCCTCAATGCCTGGTCGTACTTATAGCTCTGGTGGTTATCGTTATGGGTTTAATGGGCAGGAGTTAGATAAAGAATTAGGCGAAGGAGATTACGATTTTGGAGCAAGAATTTATTCAAGTAGGTTGGGAAGATTTTTTACCATAGATAAATATGCAAATTCTTTTACGGATTATTCACCTTATGTATATGCTTTAAATTCTCCAATGGTCGTGAAAGATGAGGGCGGAATGTATGCTGTATATATCCATTATAGAATGGTAAGAAGGGCATTACTTGAAATGGGAATTGATAAAAAAATCGCAAGACAAATCGCGAGATACGCTTCTGTATACGCAGACTACCCTACACCATTTATGCAATCTGCAAATACAATGTACGCTCATATTTATTTAGATTTTGATGGAATGGAAGATATGTATATGTCAGAAGATGAAGCTAAGTCATGGATGCAGATGGAAAATTCCCAATCAGATACTAAAATTAGATATGGTGTTTGTATTCATGCTATGAGAGCATATTGGGAAGACATTTCTGTAGAAGAAGCTGTAGAAAGAGCATTATGGGGAGGGGACTATATTGAAAAAAATGGAGAAAATTGGCATATTGAAGGTGCTTTTGAGGTATTGAATAGATTAATGGAAAGTGGTAAAGCTATTGAAGACTTTTCCGAGGAAGAAAAGATGCTTCTTGGGATGGCATTGCATACAATTCAGGATTCTTATGTTCACCAAGGTGGTAGGTGGTCTTTAGATGACCATACAACAAATCATAAATGCCAACATCCGCATATAGCTTGTACTAAAGGGACTAATCAAGAAGTTGCACTGAGCGATACTAAATTAATACTTAATGCAATTCAGAGTAATGCTCAGGTATTTAAAAATCAAGTAAATAGCAATTCAATACCTATAGGTGGCAGTGGAGGCTATAAACCTAAGAAGTTTATCAAGGAAAAAGCTGCAAAACAAAAAAATCAAATTAGAGTTAATTCTCCAAGGTATAAGATTGAATAATTATATATTTAAAATCAGAAACAAATGAAACGTAATTTACTGAAAATGATATTTATAAATAGTATGATATTTGTAAGTTGTTTTAGTTTGGTATCATGTATCCATTGGTTTAAAAAATTTGAAATAAAGGATATTAGTAAGTCATGCAATATTAAAATGTCTTTAGTAGGATATCCTGATAGCAACAACATCATTGAATTTTCTTATCCTTTTGATACTGCTGATTTGTTTATTGAAAATGTAAATATAATACTACTGAATGAATCATCTGATACCATTTTCTGTAAAAAATATTATGATTTTGTAGTAGACGGGCAATCCAAATATGGCTTTAGTGATTTCAATGAAATTCCTGAATGTTACAGGGTACCTAAGTTTAAATCAAATTATGTTTTATTTATATTGAATACAGATATGAATGAAGGAAATTTTATTGCGATAATTAATACAATCACTAAAAATTCAGAAGGTTTTCTTCGATATTATGAAAATAAATACGAGTTTAGAATTAAAAATGATTTTCAGTTTCATTTTTTTCTTCATTGAAAAATAGGGTTTTCGCCGTTGTTTGTGTCCTCACAAATAACTTGTTTTGTGCCGTTGGATCTTTTTTCTCCAACAACATATTTTTAGGTGGAGTGCAGTTAATTTCATAAGCTATGCGGGTCAATAATTTTAAGACCGTTTATATTTATAAAGTCGTTGGTGTTTCGGGTAATGATTGTTAAATCGTAAGCCAGTGCAGTAGCT
>JAYTHK010000425.1:0-21034 GCA_043732665.1 Cytophagales bacterium
TTCCTTAAATTCTATTTTCAACAGCATTATAAGTGGTTTTATGTTAGCACTACCTTTAACTCTAAATGCAATTAGAGAATATAATACCTAATCCTATAATCTTTCATTATTTTCCAAAATAAATCTTATGTAAACTCAAATCGTTGTACAATCCCATTGCGCTCTAATTCGTTGGTCGCTTTATGTTCGATAGCTTCTTTGAGTTTAAAGAATGCTTTTTTAAAATTTTGAAACCGTTGTTTCCATCTTATATCTTTATTTTCCATTAATTGTGGATTTTATTTTAGATATACAAATAATTTAATACAACAAAAGTATTAATCTAATTTCAAAACTGCCATAAATGCCTCTTGCGGAATCTCCACATTACCTACTTGACGCATACGTTTTTTACCCTTTTTCTGTTTCTCTAAAAGTTTACGTTTACGAGAAATATCACCACCATAACATTTAGCTAATACATCTTTACGCATTGCACTTAATGTTTCTCTGGAAATAATTTTCGCGCCAATCGCTGCTTGAATCGCTATTTCAAATTGTTGTCTTGGGATAAGTTCCCTAAGTTTTTCACACAATTTTTTACCCCACTCATACGATTTGTCTCGGTGTACAATGGCTGACAGTGCATCTACTTTTTCGCCATTCAAGATGATATCCAACTTCACCATATTCGACTGACGGTAACCAATCAACTCGTAGTCAAGCGACGCATAACCACGGGAAATAGATTTTAATTTATCAAAAAAGTCAAACACCATTTCTGAAAGGGGCATTTCGAAATTCATTTCTACACGATCAGTGGTAAGATACGTTTGGCTTTTTAGCATACCTCGCTTATCCATACAAAGATTCATGATCGAACCTATATAATCGGATTTGGTAATGATTTGAGATCTAATATAAGGCTCTTCAATGTGTTCGATCTTGGAAGGATCCAACATTTCAGCAGGAGCATTCACAATATGTTTTTCTCCTTTTGTATCAAACACCCAAAACTGTACAGAAGGTACAGTCGTAATAACGGTTTGATCAAATTCACGTTCCAATCTTTCTTGCACGATCTCCATGTGTAGCATACCAAGAAAACCACAACGAAACCCAAAACCCAATGCAGCCGAAGTCTCTAGTTCCCATACCAAAGAAGCATCGTTTAGTTGCAGTTTTTCCATCGCATCGCGAAGGTCTTCAAAGTCAGAAGTGTCTACTGGATAGACACCTGCAAACACCATTGGTTTCACTTCCGTAAAACCTTTCACAATGGAGGTGCATGGGTTAAGAACATGAGTAATTGTATCGCCTACTTTTACTTCTTTAGCAGTCTTTATTCCAGAGATCAAATAACCTACGTCACCTGCTTCGACTATATCTCTAGGTTCTTTGTTTAAACGAAGAACACCTATTTCATCTGCATAGTATTCTTTTCCTGTGGCCACGAATTTTACTTTGTCGCCCTTTTTTATAGAGCCGTTGTAGCAACGGAAGATTACTTCTATCCCTCTGAATGAGTTGAATACAGAATCAAAAATCAAGGCTTGTAATGGAGCACTTCTGTCGCCTTTCGGAGCCGGAATCCTGTTAATGATCGCTTCCAAAATAAGGTCTACGCCAGCGCCAGTTTTGCCTGAGGCAGAAATAATACCGTCCCTGTCGCATCCTAAAAGATCAACCATCTGGTCTTTTATTTCTTCAGGCATGGCACCTGGAAGATCTATTTTATTGAGTACTGGAATAATTTCAAGATTATTTTCTAACGCTAAATATAAATTTGAAATGGTTTGTGCTTGTATACCTTGTGCAGCGTCTACTAAAAGCAATACACCTTCACAGGCGGCAATGGAGCGAGATACCTCGTAAGAAAAGTCTACATGACCAGGAGTGTCTATTAAATTCAATGCATATTTTTGCCCCTTGAATAAGAAATCCATTTGTATGGCGTGACTTTTTATAGTGATGCCTCTTTCTTTTTCTAAATCCATATTATCAAGCACCTGCGCCTCCATCTGACGATTGGAAACGGTATGAGTATATTCTAAAAGGCGGTCAGCCAATGTACTCTTACCATGATCGATGTGTGCAATGATGCAGAAATTGCGAATATTTTCCATTTTTTAACTTGATTTATAGGATTTTCAGATTTTCGAAAAGGAGAAAAGGATTTATCTAATCGTTATAGGAGCTGAAAATTCATTAATTTAAGTACAAATTTAACAATAATTGCGTTATTCCTTATAGATTCAGATAGGATTGGGATAATATATTTTAGCTGTCGTTTTCTAGGGTTAGGATAAAATAAATAATTATTTATTAGAGGGTTTAAGAATAAAATATTCTTACTTTCATTATCTCGTATATGTTATCTTATATTTTACAGCAAATTCGATGAAGAAAATAATTTTATCGCTTTCCTTACTTTCCTTGTCGATCGTTTCGGGTTATGCTCAATATTATCGTGTTAAGCCAACAAAGGAAGAAATGGAAGAAGCGAGGGCTTATAAAGCAAAATATAAAGACGAAGAATTTTTGGTTACCGTTTCGGAAATAAAATACACGTTTGAAAGATTAAAAGACAAATCGGCAAAGATTCCATTTGTAATCAACGAGACTACGAAGAATAATATTATTAGTTTGAAGGAAGGTATAAATACGGCGTATACGAATACTTCTTTTTACGATCAAAATTCGGAAATTGAAAAATTTACAGCCTACAATAAAAACGACGATGTAGATTTGAGCGGTATTGTTACTTCCAATCAGACCTATTCCAGTCATGGTATTTTTCACGACGATACAAAGCTTTTTATTTATTCTATAAATTTTTCCGATATCGGACAGAAAGAAAATTATAAAGTAATTAAAAAATACAAAGATCCTAAATACCTTACTTCTATTTATTTCCATGATCACTATCCAATACTTGAAAAAAGTGTTATACTAGAAGTGCCAGACTGGGCGGAGATAGATATCATTGTAAATAATGCTGAAAATTATTCTATTGTAAAAACAGAGGAAAAGAATCCTAAAACAAATGCAACAATATATAAATACACGTTAAAAAATATTGCTGCTGATAAAACAGAAAGTGAACAACCAGGAGTGAGTTATTATCTTCCACATTTGATCATCGTTCATAAAAGTTATACAAGAGTAGATGGCACAAAAGAAACTATTTTTCGCAATACGAAAGACCTTTATGGCTGGTATTCCAGTCTGACGGGAGCTGTCAACAATAATAAAGAAGTTTTGAAAAGTACCGTGGATAAACTGATAGAAGGCAAAACGGCTGATATGGATAAAGTAGAAGCGCTCTTTTATTGGGTACAGGAAAATATTCGTTACATCGCTTTTGAAGACGGTATTGCTGGATATAAGCCAGCGGCTTGTCAGGATGTATTTAATAATAAATTCGGGGATTGTAAGGGAATGGCAAATCTTCTTAAAAACATGTTGGTGTTGGCAGGGTTTGATGCCCGTCTCACTTGGATTGGTACTAATCATATTGCTTACAATCACTCCACTCCAGCTTTGATTGTGGACAATCACATGATATGTACTTTGATTTTAAAGGATAAAAAATATTTCCTTGACCCTACCGAAACCTACATTGCAATAAGCGATTACGCCCATCGGATACAAGGCAGAGAAGTACTTATTGAAAATGGCACTTCGTATATACTCGATACGGTTCCTTCCTTTACTAAAGAAAGAAATATTATTCGTATCGATCAGAAATTTACAATGGAAGGAGATATACTTAAAGGGTCTTCGAGAGATGTATATAATGGTGAGGGAAAAACCGCAATTATTCGTAGCTACAATCTTATGAAATCGGATAAACGAGAAGAGGCGATTAAAAGATATTTGAATGAGAACGATAAAAATATGCTTATATCTGGGATCTCTATGACGGATATGAAAGATAGAAAAAATCCGCTTGAATTTTTTTATGATATGTCTTTAAAGAATCAAGTGAGTTCTATGGACAATGAAAAGTACATTACGCTTGATTATCAAAAAGAGTATAAAAATTTTATTTTTGATACCGTTAGAGTAAAAGACTATCTTTTCGATAATAAATATTATTTGGTAAAAACCATATCCTTCAAGGTTCCTGAAGGGTATAAAGTGAAATACATCCCTAAAGATATGGATAAGTCCGGCAAGGATTTTTCTATTAAAGTTTCGTTTGTACAAAAAGACAATGAGGTTTTTTACAGCAAAGAAATTGCAATAGATAATGCCATTATCCGCAAAAAAGATTTTAAATTGTGGAACAGCTATATCAAAGAATTGAAAACTATTTACAACGACCAAATAATCATTTCTAAAAATTAATTTATGAGCGTTAATAAATCACTCTATTTATTGGCAGGAGTTCTATTCTTGCTTTTTTTATATAACGACAGTTACGCACAAAACGAGAAGGCTAATTATCTAAAACTTATAGGCGATTGTGACAAGGATTTTGAACGCACTGATGTGCCTGATAAATGGGCAAATGAATCGGCGGTAATATTAGCAGAAAAACAAAACTACAACAGCACTAAAATTATATCCAACGATCTTACTTGGAGGTCTTCGTTTCGAAGACGTGTTAAGCTTATGGACAAAGCAGCAGTAGACGAGTTTTCTTTTTTTTATTTTTCAGGTGAAATAAATAAAAGACAAGATCATGCACTTGAGCATTATGTAATCTTTGATTCACTTCAAATATTAGTGACCAAACCAAACGGAACTTCGCGTTTGGTCGATCTTTCTAAAGCGGTAAAAGTGGAAAAAGATGTAAAGATCCCTGCCATATACCGGACAGGTTCTTCCAGCTCTTACCAAAAAATTGCTATACCAGATTTAGAATCGGGTGACATCATTGACTATTGTACCATCAGCAAATTTCAACCGTGGATAAATGCGATAGGAGTCTACTTCGGGTTCTCTCCTTTTTTATATGTGGTAAACAATGTGTACCCTATTTTAAAATATAAATTGAATGTTATTTGCCCGACGAATAGAAAGTCTTTTGGGACAGGCTACATGAGCCTTTATCTCAATACTTCTAATGGAGTACCTCCAATAAAAAAAGAAACAATTGGCGATATGCACCGCTTTTATGTGGAGATGGAAAATGTTGATAAAGATAAAAACGAGCGTTGGTATTATGAATACCGCTCCGCTCCGACGATTAAAGGACAGATTTTTTATATTAAACAAAAAGAAGGTCGGCCTGTAGATGGCTTATTTAATCCTATTGCTTTTGGAGTAAAAGAATCGGTATCAAGCGAAGAGGTGAAGGATTATATTTATAGCATTTATAGCTATCCAAGTATTGATGCGATTAATCTTTCAGGTCTTGTTTTAAAATATTTGAATAAAAATTTTAAAAATCTTACAAATCCTGAAGAAATAGTGAGGCATAGTTTTTACTATTATAGAACACTTATTAATCTGAGACCTCTTGGTGGCTATGGTGCTGATAATACAAACAGCAACTTCATTAAAACGATGCAAGTGGTTTTTAAGAAAAAAGGCATCGACTATACAATCGTAGCTGGGGTGAGTAGAAAAATAGGAACGCTGGATAACCTTTTATTGAAAGACGAACTTCATATTATGATAAAACCAGAAATAGCAACTCCTGTATATCTAAATGCTCCGGATATTGCTTCAAATTTTGGCGATTTGGATGGGAACCTCCAAGGTATTGCTGCCTACGAAATATCAATAGGTAAAAATGCAGAAACTTCATTGGTGAAAAGGGTTACGCTTCCGCTTTATTCGACTAGCCAAAATGGTGTATGGGAAACAGACGACTATACGATTGACGAAGATTTTGAAATAATAAAAGTTGCAAATGAGAAAAAAGTGAGAGGCGAAAATCGTTACGATGTTTACAATTCAATATTAATTTCTGAAGAGTATCAAGACAATGACATTCAAAATTATTTTAATCCTGATTACGTTCCTTCAAAAGATAAAATAAGAAATGCAAATAAAAAGGCTGATGTTAGCAGGAGAGAGTCCGCTTCTTACGAAGAAAGCAAAGCAGAGCGTTTGAAAATATTGAAAGGTAATATTGTCGATGATTTTGAAGTAGAATCTTACGATGATTATAAATTAATTCAGGATGGACGTAGTTATGAGAAGCAAGATTTAATTATTCAACAAAAGTACAAAGTGAAAGGATTGCTTCAAAAAACCGGGTCGAATTATGTATTCAATGCAGGGAAACTTATTGGTGGACAGGTAGAAATTAAAGAAGATGAATTGAAGCGGCAATTCGATATCTATATGCTTATTCCGAGGTCTTTTTGTTATTCTGTTGTCGTTAATATTCCAGAAGGATATACGGCAGAAGGAATAGAAAAATTAAACTTTGATGTTCAAAAGCCTTCAGGATCATTTAAGGCGAAGTCGACAATGGAAGGAGATAAATTGAAAATCGAAGTTTCGAAAGTGTACAATCATAACTTTGAGAAAAAAGAAGATTGGGCATCTATGGTGGAATTTCTGGATGCTTGTTATGATTTTACCGAAACTAAAATTTTTATAAAGAAGAAATGATTTTTTATTATTCCTAGCCCATTGTTTAAACCATGGGCTAGGAATAATAAAATCAACTGGCAATTGAATACGTTTTTAATTTCTTAAGCTTGGAATAATTACTTCTTTTCGTTCAAAATTTAAAATGCTGTCTTCCTCCATCTTATTTATAAGGGTAGTTACTGTTTGACGTGTAGAGACTATTAAACTTGCGATATCGGCGTGAGTGATATAGTTTTGAATGGTAATTTTGTCCAGAGTATTAAGATTATTATTTTCAGAAAAAGCAATGAAAAATTTTACCAGTCTTCGTTTTACATCTTTGAATACAATGTTGGTCAAACGGTTTTGAAGCTTTTTAAATTTAGGTCCTACAAGTTTTGTAAATGAAATAGCGAGGTCGGGACGTTTTTTTAAAATTTCTTCAAAATAAGCTATTGTGAAACTACAAATGGATGCTTCTCCTTTAATTGCTTGAGCAAACTCTCCTTCGATGTTATAGCTTTCTAATCCTATCTGGCCAAATACATCGCCCTCTTTTAAAACTTCTCGTATCACTTCATTTCCTTGCTCGTCGTCGTAGCCAATCTTTATATATCCTTTTTTTTAAAAATAAAGACAATCAAGGCTGAATTTGTCGAAGTATCCGTATTAGTTCTTCTTGGGCTTTAGAAAACCATTTACGATATTTAGTTGGTTACACTCTTTATATGTAAGCTGTTTAAAGAGTACATGATTTCATAATAATATAAAATTGGTTTCGTGGCTCATTAAGAATTTAACTGTTAGATATTTTCATTAACAATTAACCATTAGTATTTTGTTACCATCCACCCCAACTACCTCCAGATCCTCCTCCAAAACTTGTGATACTAGACGCAGGTACTGAAAATGGACCTGTTCCTTTTTTGAAGTCGTCAAAGGTACTGTGCGCTGGTTTTAGATGATTCATAAGCATTAAAGCAGAAATGAATCCAATTTTTTTCGTACCAAAATGATTTTTCTTGAACTGTACGTATTGATACATTGGAAAGAATATCAGGAAGAAAAGAAAAATCCCCATCGTCCAAAGATACGTATCATATTTGTCGTCTGATTTTAACTCTTTATCTGTCAGTTTACCTGTTATGTGATTTGTTATAGCATCAGCTGCAGCATTGAAGCCTTCGTAGTATTCTCGCTTTTTGAAATGAGGTTTCATATAATTAGCCTCTATTTTTCGGATAATAATATTATCGAATTTTTGGTTAAATCGTTTGCCAGGAATTATAGAATAACCGCGATCTTCTGAGTCAAAAAGGATGAAAATTCCATTTTCTTTGTCGTTGACGTCTTCCCAGCTGTCGGCAAGTTTCTTTGCGTAAGCACTTACTTCAATATTGTGCAAAGATTCTATGGTAACAATAAATATTTCTACACCAAGTGAATCGTTTAGTTTTGCTAGCTTGAATTCGAGCGCTTCTGTTCTTTTTGGTTCCTTAAGTAAACCAGCGATGTCGTTAACTAGTGTTTTAGGTTCTGGACGGGCGAGTACAGAAATAGGGGCTTGTGCCATTATTGAATGGACACATAAAGAAAATAGCAGTAAGAGAAAAATTCTTAACATTTATTTATTTTTTAATAATAATAAATTTTGAATACAAACTTACCAATTGCCACCAGCACCGCCACCGCCAAAACTGCCGCCGCCAAAACTGCCGCTACTTGAACCTCCGCCGAAGCCCCCACCAAAACCACCCCCACCGCCATAGAAACCACCCGAGGAGTATCTCGAATAGCCACCGCCACCACCTCGTTTCATAAAGAGACTAACGATGATTACCCCTGTTATGATAAGCCACACGCTCCAATTACCTCCTCCTCCTTTAGTTTTTTTATCTACTTCCGAGCCCTCTCTTTTATAGGCACCAGAAGTTTTGTTCATTATTTCATTGATAGCAGCATCTATTCCCCCAGCAAAATCTCCTTTTGTAAAGTCGGGTTTCATGAGGTTATCAATAATCCATTTTGCTTTTGCGTCTGGTACAAATTCTTCTAATCCGTAACCCACTTCAATTCTTATTTTATGCGCTTTTGGATCCGTTACTACTAAGATGAGCAAGCCATTGTTTTTGCCTTTTTGTCCAATACCCCATAGTTCTGCAAGACGTTGGGAATAATCAGCTACTTCGTACCCATTCAAACTAGGCACGGTTACTACTACTATTTGTGTAGAAGTAGAATCGTTGTACGCTATGAGTTTTGATTCTAGTGCATTTGTATTTCCACCAAGTATTCCAGAAAGGTCGTTGACAAATCTTACGGGCTCTGGTCTGGCTGGAAAGTCCTGAGCATTTATTCCTATTATGGTTGATAAGAATAAAGAGAGAAAGAATAGTATCTTTTTTATCACAATAAAATTAAAAGAAGAGGTGGAAGGAAAATCCTTCCACTCAGGGTATAATTTAGTTATTTGAGAATGAAATATCATCAGGCAATTCGTTGACGTCGTCTGACTGGTAAGGGAAGTGACTTTTTAGCTGTTCTCCTGCTTTGAGAATGCCGTTGCATAGGCCTTCAGTAAACTTTCCTTGACGGAATTCGGTTTGCATAGATTCTTTTATGGATTCCCAGAAATCTTTAGTGACAGCAGCATTGATGCCTGCATCTCCGAGAATTGCGAATTTTTTATCTTTCACTGCCAAATAAAACAAAACGCCATTGCGCAGTTTTGTTTTATGCATATTGAGAGAAGCAAAAACTTCTGTTGCTCTATCCATCACTTCTTTTTTGCAGGTATTCTCAATATGTACCTGTACCTCGCCTGAAGTGTTCAACTCTGCTGCTTTTATAGAATCTACAATTTCTTTTTGTTGAACCTCGTTAAATAAATCTTGTGCCATTTTGTTTATTTAAAATTTAACTGTTGGAGCCTTATCTGAACCTGGTGTAGCTTCGAAATAACCTTTCTTCGTAAAGCCAAACATCCCTGCAGTCATGTTGTTAGGGAATTTTCGGATGTAGGTATTGTAATCTTGGACAACGCTGTTGAATTTCATTCTTTCTACCGTTATTCTGTTTTCAGTTCCTTCCAATTGAGCTTGCAGCTCTGTGAAATTTTGAGTCGCTTTTAAATCAGGATAATTTTCTACAATACTCATGAATTTAGAAAGAGCACCAGTTAATCCTTCTTGCGCTTTTTGGAATTGAGCTACTTTCTCAGGAGTCAAATCGTTGGCGTTGATAGTGGTTTTGGTAGCATTTGCTCTTGCTTGAGCGACGGCTTCCAAAGTGCTTTTTTCAAAATTGGCAACACCTTTTACGGTCTCCACTAAATTTGGAATAAGATCCATTCTTCTTTGATATACATTTTGTACCTGTGCCCAAGAACCTTGTACCGCTTCCTGTTTTTCGACCATACTGTTGTATCCACAAGAACTAAGGGATGCAGCTGAAATTAGTATTATCAGGTTTAAAAATATTTTTTTCATACTTTATTGAAATTTAGGTTTTGATACTAGCAAAAATACATAGATTTTGTTAAATACCTTGTAATTGTCGTACTTTTACGCTAATTATTTACGAAGAAAAGACGATGGACTATAATAACGACAATTTGCCTACAGATAAACCTAATCCGATGAAAAAGACGGATTGGATTTTGCTCACGATAGTAATCCTACTTTTATTGATGAGCTTTCTTATACTATGGAGGTTGTATAGATTCTTGATTCCTTCCGTAGTAATTGGTTTCTTTGTGTATGTTATCTTTCGTTTTATAAAAAAAAGGGAAAATACAAGTGTGATCTCTCAAGGCGTTTTGCAAAATTTTACGAGCGTGTGGATAGAAATTAAGACTTTAGTACGCACTTTTTTTAGAAGGATTATACTCACAAGTAGTGTCGTCATAGTCTTAGCTGTACTAGTGTTATTAAGTTATGGTCATTATTCTAAAAGTAGTGTTACGGAAAAGGAGATGGCGCTTATGACACAGTCGTTGGCGAGATACAAAAGCCATTTTGGTTATTATCCTGTTAGTCTCGCCGAGCTTATCGGAAACGACCCATTGAAAAAGGAGTGGTTGCAAGATTCTTGGGGAAATCAGATGGACTACAAGGTAAATAAAGATGGTTTGGGGTATAAACTAAGTTCACCAGGCGACGATGGTAAAATAGGTAATGGAGATGATTTGATTCTGGAAAAATAAGTTAGGCCTATTGATATCCTTCCCATTAATAAGGAAAATAAACACCATATTATTTCAGATGGAATAAGAATGTCAAGAGTTCTATCAGTATTTGGAATAAAATCCTATCGCTATTCCCAACTTAATACATCGCAATCTTGAGGCTAAAGGTTTTTTCAGATTATTGAAAGCCTAAAGCAAAAGCAGGAATTTATAAGAAAGTTTTTTCTAAAATGAACTTAATAGGTAAAAGTTTGTATGTATAACTGGAGAAGTTAAATCCAACTATCCCTTTTAAAAGATTTTGAACTAAATAAAAGATGCAGCAGCAAAAACAAGGCTATTTTTCATTTGACGACATAATGTATTTAGAGAAGTCGTTCAGGGCGGCTTTTGTAAATTCATTATTGGGCTTTAAAAGTGTGGCACTTGTTGGGTCGGTCAATCGGTCGGAGCAATCAAATCTAGCCGTTATTAGTTCTTTTTTTCACATCGGAGCCAGCCCTCCATACATAGGTTTTATTTCCCGTCCCGATTCTGAGGAAAGACACACCCTTTCAAACATACTAGAAACGGGATTTTATACGGTCAATCATATTAATGAAAATTTTTATGAGCAAGCCCACCATACTTCAGCTCGTTATCCATTAGAAGTTTCGGAGTTTGGGGTGACAAGTTTAACGGAAGACTATAAAAATGGATTTAAAGCGCCGTTTGTAAAGGAAAGTACGATTCAATTAGGTGTTCAGTTTAAGGAACGAATAAATCTTTCTATAAACAATACAGTTTTAATTATTGGTCAGATTATGCAAGTGTATTTTCCTTCGAATTGTTTGTGTGAAGATGGTTTTTTAGATATTGAAAAAGCGCAAAGTATTACGTGTAGCGGTTTGGATAGTTATCATAAAACAAAACGTTTAGCGAGACTTAGTTATGCAAAAGCGAACGTCAATGTAGAATCGATTAACATTAAGTATCTTGAATAAAGAGCGTATTAATATTGTTTGGTTCAAGCGCGATTTGCGATTTACAGACCATGAACCGCTGTATTTGGCGCAGCGAGAAAATATTCCTATACTTTTGCTTTATTTTTTCGAACCATCGGTGATGGCTTATCCCGACAGTGCTATTCGGCATTGGCGTTTTGTTTATGAATCCTTAATGGAAATGCAAACCAAATTGGACGATAAAAATGCGCAACTTTATATTTTTCATAACGAGGTTTTGGAAGTTTTTGCCGAACTAGAAAAGAAGTATACTATTAATACTATTTTTTCACATCAAGAAATTGGAAATAAAATAACTTATGATAGAGATATAGCCGTAAAGATTTTTTGTACTGAGTATTCTATAAAATGGAAAGAAGCTCAACTCGGAGGGGTTATTCGAAAGTTGAAATCAAGAAATAACTGGAACGAACGATGGCTAAAAAAGATGACGGAGTCGCCTAAGATGGTGAAGGAAGAGGGGTGGAATATTTTAAAACTTGACGACGTGTTTTACGCTTCGTTAAAAGGAACGTCTTTAGGGGAAGAACTTGTGAGTAGAAATAAAAATTTCCAACAAGGTGGAGAATATTGGGCTTGGAGGTATATGGATAGCTTCGTTAAGGAGCGTTCTGTAAATTATAGTACACATATTTCAAAGCCTTTGTTGAGTAGGAAAGGATGTAGTCGGCTGTCTCCTTATTTAGCTTATGGGAATATTAGTATGCGAATGGTATATCAATATACGCAGCAGCATTATGTTAAATCGAAAAATAAAAGAGCGTTAAGTAATTTTATTTCACGGTTGCATTGGCATTGCCATTTCATGCAAAAGTTTGAAGACGAGTGTAGAATGGAATTTAAAAATGTAAACTCCGCCTACGATGCTTTGATAAAACCTGAAAATGAATTTTACATAAAAGCTTGGCAAGAGGGAAATACAGGTGTTCCGATTGTAGATGCGTGTATGCGTTGTCTAGTTGCTACAGGGTATATGAATTTCAGAATGCGGGCAATGGTGGTGTCTTTTTTTGTGTTTAATTTATGGCAAGATTGGCGCGCGTTACATTTTTTAGCACGTCAGTTTTTAGATTATGAAATAGGTATCCATTATCCGCAATTACAGATGCAGTCGGGTGTTACGGGGATTAATACGATTAGAATATACAATCCTATAAAAAATTCAGAAGAGCACGATTCAGAAGGGTTGTTTATCAAACAATGGTTGCCAGCGCTGAAAGAAATACCTGCTTCATTGATTCATGAGCCATGGAAACTGAGCCCGATGGAACAACTGCTTTATCGCTGTGAAATAGGGAAGGAGTATCCATTTCCTATTGTTGATATCGAAAAAACAAGAAAATATGCCAGCGATACCGTTTGGAGTTATCGTAAAAAAGACGAGGTGAAAGAAGAGGGGAAACGTATTTTGAAAAAACATGTCAGCAATCCAAAATCATTTTTAACGAAGAAAAAATAGAGTTGGGAAACTAAAATACAGCTATTGTTGTATAGAACTATGAAAGGCGTGAAAAAAGAATATTTGCCGACAAAAATTTGTCTTACCTGTCAAAGACCTTATTCATGGCGGAAAAAATGGGAAAAAAATTGGGAAGCAGTAAATTATTGTAGCGATAAATGCAGAAAAAACAAACCATCTCAGATCAAAACAGAAAAACACTAAGACTTATTTTAGGCGATCAACTTAACAGTAATCATACTTGGTTTAAAAAAGTAGACGATTCTGTTACTTACATATTGATGGAAGTACGAACGGAAACTGATTATGCTTGGCACCATATTCAAAAAGTAGTTGGGTTTTTTGCGGCCATGCAGCAGTTTTCAGAAACGTTAAAAAAACAAAGACACGCCGTAATTTATATTCATTTAAACGACAAAGAAAATTTACAATCCTTTGAAAAGAATATTGATTCGGTAATTAAAAAAAATAAGATTACGCATTTTGAGTATCTACTGCCCGATGAATATAGGCTAGATCAGATATTAAAGAATTATGTTGAAACACTTTCAATAACGCATGCCGTTTATGATACCGAACATTTTATAAGTGCGAGAGACGAACTCGGGTTATTTTTTAAAGGTAAGAAAACGTTTGTTATGGAAAGTTTTTACCGGTATATGCGTAAAAAGCATGACGTACTTATGGAAGGAGCGGGGCCTGTCAATGGGCAATGGAATTTTGATAGCGATAATCGTAAAAAATTACCATCCAACCATAAAGTTATTTCGCCGTTCGTTTTCAGCAATGACGTTACAGAGATTGTTCATCAGTTAACGAAAACCAGTGTCAAAACGATAGGAAGTGTCGATGCGAAATCCTTTTTATGGCCTATTAATCGTAAGCAATCGTTAGCGTTGCTAGATTTTTTTGTGCAAGAATGTCTGCCCCTTTTCGGGACGTATCAAGATGCAATGACGCCTCACGAATGGTCGTTATACCACTCGCGTCTTTCTTTTTCAATGAATGTAAAAATGCTTTCACCTATAGAAGTGATTGATAAGGCAATCGAAGAATGGCGGAAAAGACCGATAGAAATAGAATTTAATCAATTAGAAGGATTTGTGAGGCAGATAATAGGTTGGAGGGAATATATGCGTGGGATTTATTGGTTGAAAATGCCCGAGTACGCTTCTCTTAATTTTTTTAACCATCAAAATAAATTACCCGATTGGTATTGGACGGGTAAAACGAAAATGAATTGTCTGAAACATTCTATAAATCAATCGTTGGAATTTTCTTATGCACATCATATTCAAAGGCTTATGATTACGGGGAACTTTGCTTTGTTGGCGGGTGTCCATCCAGATGAAGTAGACGCTTGGTATTTGGGTATTTATATCGATGCCTTAGATTGGGTCGAGATTACAAATACACGTGGCATGAGCCAATTTGCAGACGGCGGAATAGTAGGAACAAAGCCCTATGTGAGTTCGGCTACTTACATAGATAAGATGAGCCATTACTGTGGTTCTTGTTATTATTCTAAAACAAAAAAAATGGGCGACAAAGCTTGTCCTTTCAATAGTTTATATTGGAATTTTTACGATCAACACGAAGGTAAGTTGGCTAAAAATCCACGTATAGGCATGATGTATAATGTATGGCGTAAAATGACGCCTACTGCAAAGACGGCTTTATTAGAGCAGGCAGAATATTATTTAACACATATAAATGAATTGTGATGCATCGATCTATTGTTTGGTTTAAGACTGACTTGCGTTTGCACGACAACGAAACACTTGTTCGTGCCATCGAGCAGAGCGACGAAATTATTCCTGTTTATTGTTTTGACGATTCGGATTATAAAAATACGGCGTTTGGATTTCAGAAAACAGGTAGTTTTAGAGCGCAGTTCATACTAGAATCGTTGGTAGACTTAGATGAAAATCTTCGTGCACTTGGTTCGGGATTATTGATTTTAAATGGGAAGCCAGAAATAGAGTTGTTTAAACTTGCTAAAGAGTTTGGTGTTAAAAAAATTTTTGTAAAAAAGGAAGTGGCGTATGAAGAACAAAAAACGGAAGAGGCTGTAGAGCAAGAGTTGTGGAAGATTTCTTGTAGCCTTGTAAAATACAGTACAAGTACTTTGTATCATGCGGAAGATTTGCCTTTTTCTATAAAAGATATACCAGATGTATTTACGACGTTTAGGAAAAAGATAGAAAAAGAGTCGACCGTAAGACCTTCGTTCCGTAAGCCAAGTGCTGTGAAATCGCCAGTCCTTCCATTGCTTCATCTTCCGAAATTAGAAACATTGGGCTTGGAGCCAATAACAATAGATTGTCGTAGAGCAATCGATTTCAACGGAGGCGAGAGAGAAGCGCTTAAACGATTAGATTTTTATTTCTTTGAAACAAAATTCATTTCTACCTATAAAGAAACAAGAAATGGAATGGTGGGTGAAAATTATTCTACAAAATTTTCACCTTGGTTGGCCTTAGGGTGTTTGTCGCCGAGGCAAATATACAAAGAATTAAAAAAATACGAAGTGCAGTTTTCTGGAAATGATTCCACGTATTGGCTGGTATTTGAACTGCTATGGAGGGACTATTTTAGGTTTATGATGAAAAAGCACCGTCAAAAATTTTTCTCGCAAACAGGAATTAAAGCACAAGAGCAAAGGATACAAGCGCACAATCAAGTGTTGTTTGACAAATGGGTAAATGGGAAAACAGGGGTTGATTTTATAGATGCCAATATGCTTGAATTGAAGTATACAGGATTTATGAGTAATAGAGGACGGCAAAATGTAGCCAGTTACTTGTGCAACGATTTAAAATTAGATTGGCGCTATGGCGCTGCTTATTTTGAGCAACAACTTATCGATTATGACGTGTGCAGCAACTGGGGTAATTGGGCTTATTTGGCAGGAGTAGGAAACGACCCAAGAGCAGACCGCTATTTTAATATTGAAAAACAAGCAACAGATTATGATTTTGACAAATCGTACAGGAAGTTATGGCTACAGAAAAAATAGTATACAACGATAGCGATCTAAATCGAATCATCGAGATGGCATGGGAAGACCGAACGTCTTTTGACGCAATAGAATTTCAATTTGGCTTAAAAGAAGCTCAGGTGAAAGTGATCATGAAGGATAATTTAAAATACAGCAGCTACAAACTTTGGCGTATCAGAGTGGGAAATTGCAAAACTAAACATGCAAAAAAAAGAGTAAAAGGTATTGAGCGGTTTAAGTGTACCCTACAACGAAGTATTAGTTCAAATAAAATTTCAAAAAGATAAGCATGGCATACCAAACATTTGTATTCGCTGGAGCTTCCAGTAAAATAGCACTGGAAACGGCTTCACAATTAAAGTCTCAAGGTCATAAAGTAATAGGCATTTCTACTAAAACTGAAAATTCTATTTACGATGAATTTTATACAATAGAGCAGTATGACTTTTCTGTTTTTCCATTGATAGCAGATACCATAGATGGCTTGGTATATTTCCCTGGTACGATAAATTTAAAACCATTTAATCGTTTGACAGCAAAGGAATTTTTAAGCGACTATCATATCAATAGTTTAGGGGCGGTAGCATTTATACAAGCCTATTTGTCAAATTTAAAGAGCAGCTTGAGTCCGAGTATTGTTTTTATAAGTACGGTCGCCGTTTCTACGGGGCTTCCTTTTCATACTTCTATATCCATGGCGAAGGGAGCCCTAGAAGGATTGACGAAATCATTGGCGGCAGAATTGGCTCCTTTGGTACGTGTAAATTGTATCGCACCATCGTTGACCGATACTCCGCTTAGTGAAAAATTTATTAATACACCTGAGAAAGTAGAAGCTTCTCAGAAACGAAATCCTTTGAGGAAGATAGGTGTTGCAGGTGATATTGCAAATGCAATAGAATTTTTGTTGAGTAGTAAATCCAGTTGGATTACGGGGCAAATAATAGCGGTAGATGGTGGTATGAATAGTTTAAAATTACTCTAAAGTATTAGAAGCCTACGAAAAAAAATGGCTTCATAGAAATTAGTAGATGTGAATTACATAATTTTTTTTAAAATTATGTAACATTTTTAAACGCAAAAGCTACTATATTTGTGTTCATAAAATTAGTACTTAACCGATTTAACTTTAGTATGAAAAAAATAATTACATGTTTATTATTGGCGTATTCATCGTTCGCTACCACTACTATATACGCTCAAGCAGCGGCTACCAACAAGGGCGATGTCTTAGTGGATTTTGGAGTAGGATTTATTGTTGATAATTACAACGGTTATCAACCTGGTGCTGGTAGTAGTCAAAACTGGAATTATAATAATTCTACCACAAATTTTCAGATGCCAACGTTATCGGTTTCTGTTCAAAAAGCTTTTTGGGACGATATAACAATTGGTGGGCAGGTTGCTTTCGATTTTGGTCAGAGTAAATACGATTTACACGATGAAAATGGTCATTATCAGCACTCAAAATATTCTCAGACAAATATATACATATTAGGACGTGGAGAATATCACTTTAATCGTTTGATAAAATGGCCTCCCAAATACGATCTTTATGCAGGAGCATTAGTGGGTGGTAGAATAAGTACTGCTCATACAACACAACAATACGAAGGATGGGGAAGTGGTCAATCAGGTAGTTATAGAACAGATTATCCAAACACTTTTTCAACAAGTGGTGCTCCTGCTGGCGGTGCTTTTGGTGGAATTCGTTACTATTTCAAAGCGAATATGTCTGTATATGCAGAAATAGGAGTTGGGGTGACAGTCTTCCGAACAGGTCTCGCATGGAGATTATAAGTAAATTGAAAAGTCAAAGCTAAATTTGTGGTATAGGAATTTTTTTATTTTGTTTAATTAGTTTACTATAAATATATTAAACAAGTTAGAATATCCTTTGAAACCGTAGTTATTCTTAAATAAGTAAACGTTCTTTAAGAACGTTTACTTATTTTTATATTGGATTTAACAAACAATAGTTGATTTATGAAGCCAAGAATAAAGTTAAGGGGAGCCGAATATATAGTAAAGATAATAGAACTATTGGGTGCACGCGATCTTTTTGCCTACCCAGGAGGAGCGATACTTCCAATATACGATGCGCTGGCATTTAGCAATCTTAATAGTATTTTGGTAAGACATGAACAAGCAGCGGCTTTTGCTGCTAATGGGTACGGTCGTATTTCAAGTAAACCAGGTTTTTGTCTAGCTACTTCAGGCCCTGGCGCCACTAATTTGGTGACAGGTATAGCCGATGCTTATGCAGATTCTATTCCTATGATTGCCATTACTGGGCAGGTAGGGTTGCATTTGATAGGTACCGATGCCTTTCAGGAAACCGACATTACAGGAATTTGTATTCCTATTACCAAAAAAACATACCTTATCACAAGACTGGAAGATTCGGAAAGAATATTTTGCGATGCTTATCGTATTTGTATGGAAGGCAGACCAGGTCCAGTATTAATAGATATTCCAAGAAGCATACAAGGCGAATACGTAGAATTGGACGAAGATTGGGAACAGAATTTTGTAAAACCAGAGCCTAAAAAAGTATTTAATGTAACAGACAAAGAGATAGCCGCTGCTGCAGAATTGCTTTCCAGTTCAAAGAAAATATTAGTGATCGCAGGTCATGGAGTGTTACTTTCCAAAGGTTGGGACGAACTGAGAGAATTTATTCATAGAGAAAACATTCCTGTAGTATCCACAATACTTGGTATAGGAGCTATGGAATACAATGATCCCCTGTTCTTCCAGTGGTTGGGAATGCATGGAATGAAGTATTCCAATCAAGCCGTACAAGAGGCAGATCTTATTTTTGCAGTTGGAATTCGTTTTGACGACCGTATCACTGGTCTTTTGTCCGATTTTGCTCCTAATGCAAAAATCATCCATGCTGATATAGATAAAAGCGAAAATAGTAAAAATGTAAAAACGGCAGTATTCCTGCACGGTGATGCCAAAAAAGTATTAGCGACGCTTCCAGAAACAAAAAATTCCCAAAATCAAAAAGATAGAGCAGAATGGGTTTCTCACCTCAATGAACTGAGAGAAGAATATCCAATCATGGCACCTGATTATTCTAAATTCAGCGAAGTGGTGGCACTAAAAACGTTGGAAGAAATGATGTCTTCGGATGCAGTAGTAACGACTGACGTAGGACAACACCAAATGTGGGCAGCACAATATTTAGTAAGAATGAAACCAAACCACTTTCTTACTTCTGGTGGACTTGGTTCTATGGGATTCGGCTTGCCTGCCGCCATGGGTGCGCAAGCGGCAATGCCTAAAAACGATGTGTGGTGCATTACTGGTGATGGTTCCTTTCAAATGAATCTTCAGGAATTAATTACCTGCGTACAGGAAGGCTGGCCAATAAAAATATTAATCCTTGACAACGCTTATCTAGGTATGGTGCGTCAGTGGCAAGAACAGTTCTATGCAAAAAATTATTCGGGTGTAGAATTGCTAAACCCAAATTTCGTAAAGCTTGCCGAAGCTTTCGGTATGGAAGCCGCAGTCGCTAATAATTCAAAGGAATTGAAAGCTGCTATAGACAGGGCGCACGCTACTCCAAAACCATTCTTAATTCATGCAAAAGTAATGAAGGAAGAAAACGTTTGGCCAATGGTAGCGCCAGGCACTAGTCTGTCACAAACGATCTACTATCCCAATAAAGCGGTAAAGGAAAAAGTGGTGAAATAGGTTTAAGACTTTAAGAGATTAGATATTAGAAGGAAATAGCTTGTGATTTAAATCATGGGCTATTTTTTTTTAAAGGGCTAGGTTTAGAAAATGTCATGGATCAAGTCAGTTTAATGGGGAGTAAATAAGATTAAGCGAATGATTTTTCTAGCCTAAAGAGGAAGAAACTAACATCAGTCACCCCTCTTAAATTCGCTCGTTTTACGAAAAAGATAATAAATTGCTGTTCGTTGGCTGCGTCTACGAACCAAATAAAAGACATGCTGTGCCTGTCAAATTGCGTTAGCAATTTTTGAGAAAGTCGATAAGCACAACAAAAATTTAAAAATATTGCAGTAGTTTGAGGAAGGAATACATCTATTGCAGGAAAATTCTACGAATAAACATCACAAAACCTCTGACAGGTGCTTTGTCCCCTGCCCAATGCTATTCAAATAAGGAATTAATAGCAAGTGCAAAGATAGTAGATTGTCTTTGCATCAGATAAAAGAGAAAAAGATGTCTATGAAGTTTATCAAAAACAGAGAGGATTTCCACAAAGGATCTCCTGAAAAAAATTTTTGATTTTATTCATAACAATAAGGATTACAGAACCGTCTGGTAAGTAGAAAAATCAAAAAATGGAATTTCCTAAAAAGAAAAATCTGTATGATTTGGGACAAGAAAAGAGTAACTAATATCATTTCGAAGTTGGATAATAATAAAGTTAGAAGAGATCCTCATTTTCGAAAATCTATTTCTAATAACTTCAAAATGATTTTTGCCTATGCACATGTTGGTTTGATCAAGAGCGATATATACGCAGTAAAAACTTCATCTTTATATATGAAAATTGAACCTTGGAGAAAATATACAACAGGAAATATTGACTCAGAATCAATTAAAGATGATCACTGGATAGCTCTTGGTAAGGGCAATGATGATCTTTATATTAATATTATAAACAAGGTCGTAAGCAAGAATCGTATTTTTAATAAATAATTTACTAAAAACAACAGTGGTAATAATTTCTCCATTTATAGACAAGTATCAAGCCGACATAGATTTATTTATGTCAGCCATTGAAGAGGAATTTGCAGAACCTATTTCAACGTCGGATCCTAATGCAAAAAAAATAGCTGAAATGGCATTATGGACTACTGATAAGTATTGGGTGGCAT
>JAYTHK010000426.1:0-2210 GCA_043732665.1 Cytophagales bacterium
GCAGTAGGCCAACTGCGCCATTGGTAACCGTATACAGGACCGAGTTCGCCTTTCTCATCTGCCCAGTCGTCCCAAATCGAAACACCGTTTTCTTTTAGATATTTTATATTTGTTTCTCCTTTAAGAAACCAAAGTAATTCGTGGATGATGGATTTAAGGTGAAGTTTTTTAGTGGTAATTACCGGAAAACCTTCTTCCAAATTGAAGCGCATCTGATACCCAAAAACGCTAAGAGTACCTGTACCTGTGCGGTCTTCTTTTTTGTTTCCTGTAGTCAGGATATATTGCATCAGGTCATGGTATTGTTTCATTGGTTATTTTGTTTAGAATCGGAAGTTTAAAAATTTAGAAGAAAGAAGTATAGAGTAAGTGAGAGTTTTTTAAAACTTTATACCTTGAATATTAAACTTTTTTCTTCTAAACTTTCTTCCTCTACAAATTTAAAAAAAAAGTCTCGCCGTATAGCGTGACTTTTTATAAGTTTTCCACAAAAGTACTACTTTGTTGGTGCCACTTCTGTTTTTTTCTCGTCTGCTTTCTTTTCAGAACATTTAGATTTGTCACCTGTAGAACAGCATTCCTTTTTACTTTTTTTCTTCTTTTTATCACCGTCTTTTTTAGTTTCAGTGTTTGCTTTTCCTGCTGCGTTACAAGCAGCATAAGAACCAAAAGATACCAGGCTTGATAAAGCCAATACAAAAATTACTTTTTTCATAATTAGATAGATATTAAGTTAAATTTTAAAATTATATTTCAATCGAATATTTAATAAACGGCTGTATTTTGTATTTAGTTCATAAATTTAATAATAAAATGAAAAATCCCTTCTTTTTAAGGGCTATATCTGTTTGTAATGCGTTTATTATGAATATATAAGACTTTTAAGTAGGAAATAGGAAGCAAAAAACTTACGAAAATTGCTTTGTAAAAGGTATTTTTGAGAACCGATGAACGAAATTCTTAAAAGGTTAAGAAAAAATGAAGTGCAAATACGCAAAGCTATAAATCTGCGTATGCAAGGAGATTTTCATTCCGTTTTCAAAGGATCGGGACTTGAATTTGCAGATGTACGCGATTATCAATACGGTGACGATGTCCGTGCGATTGATTGGAACGTAAGTGCGAAAGGGCACGGTACATTTGTGAAAAATTTCCGAGAAGAAAAGGAACAATCTGTATTTTTTATTCTTGATGTAAGTGCTTCACAAGACATAGGAAAAGTAAGTCGAAAAAAAATAGACATAGGAAAAGAAATATGCGGCGTATTAACACTCTCAGCTGTAAAGGAGTCTGGCCATGTAGGATTGGTCTGTTACAGCGATCAGAAAGAGTTGTATATCAAACCAGATAAAGGACTCAAACATGGGTATAATTTAATATTGAAAATGTTTGATCTGGCGCCAAAATCTATAAAGACAAATCTTAATCAGGCGCTGAGCTTCACACTCACATTATTAAAAAGAAAGAGCATTGTCATTTTGATCTCTGATTTTATAGACGAAGGCTATGAGAACAACCTTATGGCATTGGCTAAAAAGCATGAGCTAGTCGTTATTCATCTTTCCGATTTGAGAGAAATAAATTTCCCAAAACTTGGGATTATTCCGCTGTTTGACAAAGAAAGTAAGAAAACAATATGGGTGAATTCTTCTTTAGGAAATCTTCGCCAGACCATCAGTAAGGTTTTTCTCGATAATCAGGATGCTCTTGAAAAAATTTGCAGAAGGTACAAGGCGCATTATCTTTGGGTAGATACTAAAGACGATTATGTATCAAAATTAATAAAACTTTTTAACGTGAGAAATAAAAATAAAAGTGCTAAGTAGACTATTTATACATATAGCATTGTGCATTTTAGCTTTCTCTTCGTTTGCGCAAAGCAAACCTGAAGGTAACTTTCTTGAAGATACAATCAAGATAGGGCAACCGATAAAATATGCACTTCGTTTTCATCATGCGAAAAATATGGAACTGTATTTTCCAGATTCGTCTTATTCTTTTGCCCCGTTTGAGTTTACTAGTAAAGAATATTTTCCTACTATTACCAAAGATAACATGAGTATGGACAGTGTCGTATATACATTGCGTACTTTTGAAATTAAAAATAGCTTAGACCTGGCTTTACCAGTATTTATAATAGATCAGGGAGATACTATTGTACAGTATTCTTCCTCCGATAGACTATTTATTAAAGAATATTTTAAAGAAAT
>JAYTHK010000427.1:0-7566 GCA_043732665.1 Cytophagales bacterium
AAATCAAGAGCTTTTATAAATGATACTCCAGTAAATCTTGATGTATTAAAAAAATGGGGCAGTTCACTTGTGGACGTCCATTCACAGCATGAAACATTACTTCTGGGAAGTGCTCATTTTCAAATTTCTATTTTAGACGCCTTTGCGGGAAATAAAAATCTTCTGGTAGAATACAGAAATCTCTTCAAAGAATATAAAAACATACAAGCCCAATACGAAGAAATTACTTCCAAAGCTGCTGAAGAAAAAAAACAGCTAGACTACAACAGCTATCTTCTCAAAGAACTTGTAGAAGCTTCTTTTGTGGAGGACGAACAGGAGAAAAAAGAAGAGGCACTGAAAGTACTTGAAAATGCAGAGCATATCAAATCTAAATTGGACACTGCCTATACAATTTTTTCTGGCGGTACCGATCGTGATTTGATCACACAATTGCAGGAAGCCAGGAAGCAATTGGATCAGATAAGTAGTCTCTCAACTCAATATGAATCGCTGAGAGCGCGTTTGCAGTCGGCACTTATCGAATTAAAAGATATAGCAGCAGAATTAGAAAATGAGAATGAAAAAGTAGAATACAATCCTCAGGCAACAGAAAAAATGCAAGATCGGCTGAGTCTTATTTATACACTTCAGAAAAAACATCAGGTGCAAACAGTAGCCGAACTGATTTCCATTCAACAAGCGCTGGAAAAGAGGATGGAATTTACCATGAACCTAGATGAAAATATTGTAGCGCTTAAAAAGAAAATGGAAGCTACTTTTAAAGAACTGTTGAGTAAAGGAAAGAAGTTAAGCGAAGCCAGACAAAAATCAGCAGCACCGATCAAAATAGATTTAGAAGCATTATTGAAAGAAGTCGGAATGCCGAACGCTGCTATTTCTGTAGAAATAAAAGAAGTAGAGCCTACTGTTAACGGTATTGATGGTGTTTCTATATTATTTAGCGCCAACAAAGGCATTGCACCACAAGAGTTAAAAAATGCAGCATCTGGCGGAGAGTTTTCCAGATTGATGCTTTGTATTAAATACATCTTAGCGGACAAAACTGCACTACCTACTATAATTTTTGATGAAATTGACACAGGAGTTTCTGGAGAAGTAGCGATAAAAGTAGGCAAAATGATGAAGCAAATGTCGACCAATCATCAGGTAATAAGTATTAGTCACTTGCCTCAGATTGCAGCACAAGGCAAATCGCATTACTATGTATACAAAGACAATTCTTCTGAAAAGACGATAAGCAAAATGAAATTGCTGACCGAAGAAGAACGTGTAAAAGAAATCGCGCAGATGATAGGAGGAAGTAAGCCGAGTGAAACTGCTATTCAGAGTGCGAGGGAGATGTTGGCGGTTTAGATTTTAAGGCTTGCTGGCGAGGAATGAAATTTATTTTCTTATCTGTGACAAAATTGTCTCTATTCCCATAAAACAGCCTTTATTGAAAAAATATCTTTGTTCCTGAAATCTTGTTCTTAGTCAATATTTTTAGTTTAATCAACAAGATACAATATTGGTTATATGATAACCTACTCGGATAAAATAATATCTGACCATTCTATAATGCTTGGTAAGCCTGTTATTAAAGGGACAAGAATAACGGTAGAGTTTATTTTTAAAAAGCGGGGACAGGGAGCTACTTTTAGTGATTTACTATTAGCATACCCTTCTTTAGCTTCTGATGATATTTATGCCGATTTAATATACGCAGCCGATATAATTGCTAACGAGGAAGTTCTAATTCCTAGCAAATGATTATTGCCGATGAAAATATTGATGTCCGAATTATTTCATTTTTAAGAGCATCCAATATAGATGTTTATGCTGTAATAGAAAATATTCAGGAATAACAGATGAAGAGGTTATATTATTAGCTAAAGAAAAGAATCTAATCATTTTGACAGAAGATAAAGATTTTTGGGAATGGATATTTGCCCATGGAGTTAAAGATTGTAGTATTATATTTCTACGATATGATTTTAAAGAGTACGAAAGAGTATCTCGTATTGTACTCGATTTAATTATTGATAATAATGAAAAATTATATAATCGTTTCGTTACGATTACTATTGATAAAATAAGAATCCAGAAAATATAATATACAAACATAGCCCATAGTTTACCTTGGGCTATGTTTGTATAAGACAATTAAATTAGTTTTATAAATCTGCGTTTACCTGACCATCGGTGATATACCCCATAGCATAAGCTATCACTGTTCCTATAATCAGCGCAAAAAATAAGGTGCCAAAAGTGATAGCAAGCTTTTTGAACTGCTTACTTTCTCTCTCAAGCGTATATCTTTTAAGAATATTTTTGATTACGTTGTCTGCTCTCACAAAAGCACTTTCACTTTTTACGATATAGTCAAAAGCTCCAAAAGACATAGAGTTAACGGCTACTTCAATTTTTTCCTGACCGGAAAACATGATTACTTCAGTACCATGATTACTTTTTTTAATTTCTTTCAATACTGATAAACCGTCTTTCGCATTCTTTTTCACTGAATTTAAATTGTAATCAAGAAAAACAATATCGGGATTTTGAGACAAGTTTTGCAAACACTCCTCGCCATTAGAAAAGGCCATCACAGTATGTTTATTACTTTTACTTAAATAATCTTTAAGCATTTCTGATTGAATGGCATCGTCGTCTACAACAAAAATTAACAGATTTTTTTTATCGCTCATGATAGTTAAAAGGTTAGGTTATAAGTTTTGGTAATTCGTTTTTTCGTTCTCCAATTCCTGTAATGCGGTCTGTAAAATGACATTAAATCTTGAAAGCATTTGAGGTAATAAGTCTAAATTTAGCTGTTGATCAGCGTAATTTTCAATATTTGTTATAATCTCTAACCCCTCTTTTAAGCCAATATAATTGATTTTTGGTTTCATAGAATGCGCTGAGCCTTTCAGTTCCGACCAATTCTTTTTAGAACAATAATCATTTAAATTTACTAAATCTTTTGGTATAGATTCCAACATCATCGTTATATATTTTAATGTATAGGCATTGTCATTGCCAGTTATTTTTTTCAAAAAGGAAAGATCAAGAAGGCTCTTGCTAGAAGCCTCCTCTTTATTTTTTTGTGTTGAAGTGTTGCTAATAGGTATGAGTTCTTCTTTCGGAAGGTTGCTTTTTGTCGGTTCTTCTGCCGACGACTCTGCTTCATCTCGAGCTACTAAGGTGGATATTTTTCTAAGCAAAACAGCAGGGTCAAATGGTTTTGCAATACAATCGTCCATCCCGCTTTTCAAACATTTTTGAACTTCCTCAATCGTTGCACTCGCTGTCATTGCCATAATTGGAATTTCATGGTAAGATTTTTTTTCATTTCTAATTCTTCTCGTCGTTTCATAGCCGTCCAACTCAGGCATGTGAACGTCCATTAATACGATATCGTAATTCCCTTTGTCTACTTTCTCTAACGCTATTCTTCCATTTTCAGCAATATCAATGGTTAGATTTTTTATTAATAAAGTTAATGTATCTACTGCCACTACTCGGTTGAGATCGTTATCGTCTACTAATAAAATTCTAAGGCCGTCGAGATTAGTTGTGTTAATTTCTTTGAGTTTAAATTCTTGAATGTTATTCTGAGAGCCGATCGCAAAAGGAAGTGTAAAACTAAAAGTAGTGCCTTTATTTATAGTGCTGTGTACAACAATTTTTCCTCCTTGCAATTCTATTAACTGTTTAGAAATTGTAAGTCCCAATCCAGTTCCACCATATTTTCTTGTAGTATCGCTCGCCGCTTGTGAAAAACTTTCAAATATAGTATCGAGTTTGTCTTCTTTGATTCCTATTCCAGTATCCGTTACCGAAAATTTAATCGTAACCAATTCATCACCTCGCTCTATTTGCTGGCACTCTATTGTTATACTTCCTATTTCTGTAAATTTTATAGCATTGCCAATAAGATTAATTAAGATCTGATTTAATCGTACAGGATCGCCAATGATAACATCGGGCAGGGAAGGGTCTATTTTATTGATGAATTTTAAATTCTTCTCTTCGGTTTTGAATCGGAAGGTATTGTACAAGCCCTGCAAAATTTCGCCTAATCTAAAGTCAATAGATTCCGTCTCGATTTTTCCCGCCCGAATTTTTGAAAAATCAAGAATGTCGTTAATGATAATTAATAAATTATCAGACGATTGCTTAATGGCTTTCATGTATTCAAACTGTTTTGGCGTCAGCTGAGATTGGAGAATAAGATTGGTCATGCCTACTACGGCATTCATTGGAGTTCGTATCTCATGGCTCATATTTGCCAAGAATTGCTCCTCTGTTTTATTGGCTTCTTCAGCTATTTCTTTTGCGGTTTTTAATTCTTCTTCTATTTTAATTCTCTTTTTTATATCAAAATTGATGATGATGACTGCTGCAAGAATAAATACCAATGCGATCACATTCCCTATAATTATTACGAGTACGGCATTCTTCCCACTGGACACTGCAATATTAGATTTTTCCTGAAAGTGGGTATCTTCATAAAGAACCATTTTGTTTGTCAACGCTCTGATACTATCCATCAATAATTTACTTTCATCTGTAAGAATAATTTTTAAGACAGCTTCAAAGCCACTGTTTTTCCTTACTTCGATTAGCTGATTGCTAAGTATTAATTTTGTTTTAATTAATTTTTCTAAAGCGTCTAGATTTATAAGTTGGTTCTCGTCTTTGATTAGTCCTCTAAGTTCATTCAATTCATTATGAATAGTAGCTTTGGCATTATTGTATGGTTCTACATAACTTTCTTTTCCTGTAATAATAAAGCCACGCTGTCCAGTCTCCACGTCTTTTACAGTAGAGAAAACATCTTCCAATTGTTCAAGCGTTTTTCGTACTCTTATTTCACGCTCGTTCGTTGTGCGGAAATTATCAATAGTTTTATAAGAGACTAATCCAACTATTATTATAACCAGTATGGCTATTGCAAATCCAATCGTGATTTTTTTATTTAATTGCCAATTCATAGTCTTTGTATACAATTTAGTGAATCAAGATAAGGATAAATAAAGTAAGGAATATGATTAATAAGGGTTTAAATTGATTTTTTTCATTAAAATCAATAGCGATGTCGATCGCTTCCTATTGTGCTTATACTAGTCGTACTAGTTGAAATCTATGAGGCGAATACAGGTGAGTGCCATGTATGCTAGAGTGTTTAGAGGTGTATTTTTTACTGTAAAATCGACTATTTAACCCTTAAATATTCATTTTGTACTCCCATGAATAGTATTAACTTTGCATATTGTATCAAAACTAACGAGTTTCAAAAATGGCTTATAACTTATTAAAAGGTAAAAAAGGTATCATATTCGGTGCATTAGATGAAAATTCTATTGCTTGGAAAGTAGCATTGAAAGCACACGAAGAAGGTGCCCAGTTTGTACTTACGAATGCTCCAATTGCTATGCGTATGGGTGAGATAAATAAATTGGCAGCACAGACCAATTCTCAAATCGTTCCTGCAGATGCTACGTCTATTGAAGACTTGGATAACTTGGTTACAAAATCCATGGAAATAATGGGTGGTAAAATAGATTTTATCCTACACTCTATTGGAATGAGTCCTAACGTAAGAAAGAACAAGGAATACGGCGATCTTAATTACGAATGGTTTTTGAAAACCTTAGATATTTCAGCCTTGTCTTTTCATAAAGTAATGCAGGTAGCAGAGAAAAAAGACGCTATGAACGAATGGGGTTCTATCTTAGCGCTTACTTATATAGCAGCCCAGAGAACATTGCCTGATTATTCTGATATGGCACAGGCGAAAGCAGCGTTGGAGTCTATTGCGAGAAGTTATGGCTACCGTTATGGTAAACTGAAAAATGTAAGAGTGAATACTATTTCACAATCTCCAACGGCTACTACTGCTGGCAAAGGAATTGCTGGTTTTGGTGGGTTTATGGAATTTGCAGATAAAATGTCTCCACTTGGAAATGCAAATGCAGAAGAGTGTGCTAATTACTGTGTGGCAATGTTTTCAGATCTTACTAAAAAAGTAACCATGCAAAATCTGATGCACGATGGAGGATTCTCTACAACAGGCATGACAGAAGATGTTTTGGCTAAGTTCAACTAATAAGTAGTCAAGTAAAATCATAAATAAAAAATCCCGTTCCTAGGTTCGGGATTTTTTATAGTAATGAAATTATCTAAGTAGTCTTTTTGCTTTCATTGCTTAATCTTTGCGAACCTTGAGTTTGAAGGATAATGGATTTATTGAACCGCAAGGTTTGTAAAGGATTTCGTAAAGACGCAAAGCAAGCTTGTCATGCTGTTATTAAATATGGATACAAATTCTTTTTCTGAAAAAATAAAAAAGAAAGCTCAAAAGAGTTTAGCTCCTTATTTATATAAAGCTGCGTATTCACGTGCGGTATTCACTGTTTTTGGCTTGGCGATACAAGAATGCAGGTCAAGTTTTTCTCAATTTTTTGTTTTTAGAAATCCATTTTTCTCTTTTATAAGAGCAGTGAAATACTTTGTATATGGTTGGTTGAGATTGTTTACAGGCAGAAGCATTCGTATAAGCTATGGCTATAAAGCCGAAGATCGTTTAATAGAGTCTTTATTGAAACCAATTATCACTCAAAAAGGATTTTATGTGGAAGTAGGATGTAACGAACCTCGATTTGCTTCTAATACGTTTCTGTTTTATAAACGAGGTTGGAGAGGTATTTGTATAGATCCTGATGAAAAACTTATTAGGAAACATAAAAATGTAAGACCCAAAGACCAGGCGTTCTGTTCTTTTGTTTCTGATGTAGAAATAGAATTGGAATATGTGGTGATGGACAATAAGGGCTTGTCTAGTGGAGACACTGAGCATATTCAAAATGCTTTAGATAAAGGGTATGAAATTACAAACCGTAAAAAGATGAAGTCGTTGCGGTTGACTACGATTCTCGAACAACTGAAAGCGCCTTCTAGTTTTGATTTTCTTTCGGTGGATGCGGAAGGAAATGATTTAAAAGTATTACAGTCTCTGGATTTTGAAAGGTATTCCCCAAGATTAATAATTGTAGAAGCAGACCATTTCAACCCTTCTAATCCTTCAGACCATGAGATTTATAAATTCCTTATAACAAAAAAATATTTTTTTCATGGAAGTATTCTTACCAACTTATATTTTTTAAAAGATAAAGAAGAGGTTTTTAGTTGAGCAAATTTTAAATAGTAGTGCAAATTGCTTTTGAATGCTTATTTGCTAAATTTGAATTCATCTTCTTATGCAATTTATGACATTAAACTTACTTAAATTGTTTTCTATACTCTCAGTTATTTTGTTTTCTGATTGTGAAAAAAAAGAAAAAATGGAACCTGTAGAATCTTATATCGTTCATACCCCCATCAATACTACTGGTGTGAGTTATCTTGCGCTTGGCGACTCGTATACAAAGGCGGAGTGTGACATTTTAACAAATTCATACCCTTATAAATTGACTGAAAAATTTCAGGCAATGGGAATAAAAGTGAGTAGTCGAACTATTATTGCTCAAACAGGTTGGCGCACCGATAACTTGAAAGATGCGATTGATGCCGCTTCTTTAGAAG
>JAYTHK010000428.1:0-7565 GCA_043732665.1 Cytophagales bacterium
CACTTCAGATTTAACAGAAGAAACTCCTTAAATTCTATTTTCAACAGTATTATAAGTGGTTTTATGTTAGCACTACCTTTAACTCTAAATGCAATTAGAGAATATAATACCTAATCCTAAATTAAAATATAAGCTGGGACTTTTTAAAAATTCGCTACCAGATGTAAAAGATTTACAAAACTTTGGTCTGGAAAATTATCAGAACGTAGCTTTAGAAGCTGCCAGGGAATCTATTACTTTATTAAAAAATAACAATGATATTCTCCCTCTTTCAAGGAAGAAAAAGATTTTGTTAGCAGGCCCTTGTGCGAATAGTCTCACAGCATTAAGCAGTTCATGGTCTTATACCTAGCAAGGCGATGTTGATTCGCTCTATCCGCGTAATGTAAAAACTATAAAAACTGGATTAATAGATTTTATAGGAGAAAAACAGATTATCACAAATGCTTCAGAAATAGTCGATGCTTCTGTTAATTATGATATTTCTTTTATAGAAAAAACAGCCACAACTGTGATGTTATAGTTTTGTGTCTGGGAGAAAAAGCTTATGCAGAACAACCTGGAGTAATTAAAGATTTGAATCTTCCCGAAGAGCAAAAAGCGTTGATACGTGCAGCAAAAAAACTGGTAAACCAGTCGTTGTAATTCTTGTAGAAGGTCGTCCAAGATTATTTCCAGAAGAGGTAGAACTTACGGATGCTGTTCTGATGTGTTACCGTCCTGGAACTGCTGGAGGAACAGCAATTGCTGAAATTCTTTTGGGTGAAATAAACCCGAGCGGAATTTTACCATTTACATATCCTAGATACAATGGAGATATTACCACTTATGATCATAAGTTTAAAGAAACGGAACAGCAGCTAATTGCTGGAAAAAGTAATATGCTGGCATTTAATCCTCAATGGGAATTCGGAAAAGGATTAAGTTATACCTCCTTTGACTTTAGTAATCTAAAAATAGACAAACTGAAGTTTAGCAAAAAAGACTCGGTTAAAATTTCGGTCGATGTAATGAATACTGGAAAAAGAAGCGGGAAGGTAACTATTGAATTATATAGTCGTGATCACTATGCATCCATTACTCCTTCACAGAAAAGATTACGGAAGTATTCTAAAATACATCTTGAATCTGGTGAAAAGAAAACGATAACATTGTATATATATTCGAAAGATCTCGAATTTGTAACAAATAATTTGCAGAGCATAACAGAACCTGGAAAATTTGATTTAATAATCAAAAATTTAAAAAAAGAGATAGAGTATTATGACTAAAGTTAAAATTTTGACTTTGTATAAGAATTTGGTTGTTGGATGCAATTCTTAATAATTCGGGATGCTTGCTGGCGAGACCCCAGCAAGAAAAATACTACCCTGACTTAGCCTTCGCTGGCGTCTCGCCAGCGAAACACCAAAATGAAAGAAGGATACAAAAAACATTATTCTTACCTCTAACACGTCGCTTAATTCAATAACTAAATTCTTGTACAGAGCCGAATTTTTAAACTTTGAACGGTTTGATACAACAATGTATATCGATTGTTACCTTATTTTGTTAAGAGTTTTCAAATACGGGGCTGGCTATTTAATAGTTGTCCGTATTTTTTAATCTAAAATCATTTCTTTCCAATTGATAATTTTTTCGTATTTTTTTTCCTTTGTTCTATTATATACTTTCTTTCTGAAAGCTTTTATGGTCGGCTTACTTAGCTCTATAATAGTAGAAATTTTTTGATCGGAGTATTCTATTTTTCCGAACTCTATATAGGATATATAAAAAGCTTTCGTTAATGGAAATTTTAAATGATGAAATAACGTATGTGAAATAATGGATTCAATATGATCACATCGTGTACATTTTTTTCGATACCAAACCATCGCCTTACTCGCTTTGTCATGTCCGCATTTTAGGCAAATAAAATTGTCAGGCCACTTTATCTTTTGAATTTCTCTCAGACAGGCTTCGTCGTCCGGATAAATTTGTAAAAATTCTTTATACGTAACTTCATTGTGATAAATTCGGAGAAGCTTTTCTTCTTTAACTTCCTTTTTAAGGGAATAATTGTATCTATCAAGTTCAGAATTGAGCTTGTCCATTTCTTTTGCAAAGCTTGAAATTTTAAGGTTGGCTTCTTCGAGCTCTTCTGTGCGTTCTCGAACGCGTGTTTCCAATTCTAGAGTTACTTTGTTTTGAAGTTCTTTCTTCTCTTGCAGCTCGTCTATAAGTTGTTTTTGAAGGTTGTCATTCTTATTGAATTCGACAAGGAGTCTATCTTGGTGTTTTTTCTTTTCTTTCTGCATAAGACCAACCTTATCTCCTATGGCTATAGAGAATATAATCACTTCTAAAACAATCCCAAAATTAAAAATATAAACGGTGAGAATATTCGAAGGAAGAATATCCATCGTACGAAAATTATTAATCAATATACTTACGACTATTATTGAAAATCCCAAAAGGAAATAATATGCAAAATAATGCCCCTTTCGTGCAATTAAAAAAGAACTTATATATACCAGGAACAAGATGCCAAAAAAAATCCAGTCTAATACAACGATGAAGAAGGGTGAAATCAACGAAAGCACAACATTGCATAAATAAAAAAACAAAATTAACAGTAAGCCATTTTCTATTTTGTTGTAATAGATTTTAATATTTAAAAAATTAATCGCATATAAAATGAATGTGATTACAAAAAATGGCTGAGAAATATATTGAACAATAATAGTGTTAGCTACTGGAGATTGGGGCCATAAAAAATGATATGCAAGACCATCCTCTTGTAAAGAAAGTAATATGCAACCAACTATATACAATGAATAAAGAGCATGCAGTCGAAGCTTTCCTTTTAAAAAAAGAAATAAATTATATAAAAAAACGATGCACAATATTCCATAATAAAAGCCTAAAAGAAAATATTCTATAAGGGCATATTCTACAAAAAAATTATATTTTCGTAGCTTAAATGATAAATCATATTGTTGAGGGTGAAGGAGACCAATCCAAATAGTATATTCACCTTTTTTTTCAGGCAATGGAAAAATAAAATTTTTATGCCTCAGAGAGCGATGATTAAAAAGATAATCAGCTCCTGACCGATAGATATTCTCTTTTTCATTTTTCGAGGTAATCACAACCTCTATATCTTTCAAATGCGGAGATAAACACTCTAGTATAGACGAACCATTATTTTTTTTAGTTACCTCAATTTTAATCCAATATCTGTCATTTGAAAAAGAAGGAAATTTTGCATTGTATATCGCATTTTGTTTTGAAATAAGGACATCTTGTTTCTCATCATCTATCACCACATTACCATATAGGTGATTAAATAATACTATAAAAACGATGAGTATTGAAACTGTTTTTTTCAAACTATTTTATTAAATAAAGCAAATTAATTCTGCTTAATTTTAATTGCAGATTATTCTTTAATAATTTTTTTCACAATAATTTTATCATCTGTATAAACTTGCAGATAATAAATTCCGTTAGACACCTGGTGTAAATCGATTGGTCTGGGAGACTTACTGGATATAAATCCTGAATAAATCAATTGCCCCAAATTATTTACAAGGTTTATTTTTACATCTGTTTCGTTGATTCCGGAAAATGCCACCGTAAATGAACCATTGTTTGGGTTGGGAAATATTTGTAATTCGTTTATTTCATCACTTGATACCGATATGATCTTACTGTAGCGCACTGAGCCATCTATATCGTATTGAGCCAACCTATAATAAGCCACACCAGTATTTAAATTAGGATCTGTAAAAGAGTAATTTATTGTAGTGTTGTTATTGCCATAAGTACTCACTTTTCCTATTGCAGTAAAATTTTTACCGTCTATGGATTTTTCAACGATAAAAAAAGCACTGTTTTTTTCTGAGGCCGTTGACCAGCTTAATAGCGCACCCGAACCTTGTTTTACAACATCAAACTTTAACAGCTCAACTGGCAAAGCACAATTTCCTGCTCCGCAAACTAATACTCTGTTGCATGCATACCCTGTACCAACATTAAACTGAAGGTTAAATAGATTGCTGCTGCCAGCAGGACTATTATCGTGAATAGCGATCAAACCCCTCATTCCTGTTGGAGAAGAAACTTCAGGCGTAGCCCAGATGGGAAGAGGAACTCCGGTTGTATTTACTGAAGGGTTACAACCATTAAAATATTTAACATCACCGCCATCCACGTAAATCCAATACTTAATAGGAGATACACTAGTTCCGGTCAACTCATAGTTTGTTGTTAAGGTCCTGACAATATCTCCGGCATTTGCTGCACTGCCTAATGATGTTCCTGCGCTGGTATACAGCAGCGTTAATGGTTGACCTAATTTAGTATTCGCTGGAGTGCAGCTTCCACAGTTATATCCACCAGTTGGATCATTGCTGTATATTTTAACAGTGTAGGTTGCACTGTAAGGATTGGTATTATTAGGCTGAATAAAATTTACGGATGTTAATGTTAAATTTTGATTTACATCAATTAATAAAGGAGATCGGTTTCCTGCTTCCGTAGTTCCAACACTGGCACAAGGTGCTGTCGCTACTGTTGTTCCTGCTCTTAGTACTCCTACATAACTTGTCACGTCCTCCGCAAATAATGCATGGGCGCAGCCTGGAACAGTCGTATTCGTAGAGGAAAATGGAACTGTAATTGTAGTACTTGAATCGCTTGGATTTAAGGGCGATCCCCCTGAACTATTGGTATACCATTTAATTTTGCTACTAGAAGGTGTGATGATTTGAAACTGAGCTAAAGAAGCTCCATAATCTTCACAGCCTGTCGATGTATAAGGATTCGCCATTTCTGTATAGGTAATCGTATCCATGTATACAGGGCATGGAGCACAAAGAAACGGAACTATACCTCTATTATCTGTAATCGTAACTCTATATTGCCCGAGTCTATTTGCGGGAGTCCAGGACACTAAATCTCCTGGATCAGGAGAATTCAATATTGTCCATGCACCAGAAGTGCCAACACGATATTCCCATGTATATTTGTAGCTAGGATAAGTCTGAGGCACATTAGAATTTAATGTGGTAGAAAAAATAGGGCAAGTCACAACATCTGCTCCTAGATTGGGTTTGCCAGGACATGGGTTTGCAAACGTACAACCTGTTGGCAAGGTAAATGCAACAGCAGAACACCTGTCTGTATAATCTCCTGCTCCAAGACCTAATTCTCCTCGTCTGTTCCATCCCCATACATAAGCACTACCACTTGAAGAGATAGCATAAAACCATGCATCTCCTTTAGAAATTTGAGATATGCCAGTCAAGGGTAATCCTGTTGCACTATTTAGGACATATACAGGAGTATGACTCCATTGGGAAGCCTTCCCATTACAGGATCCAGAATTGCATGCAGCATTTCCATCGCCTAATGATCCCGAAGGAATCATGTCTCCGGCAGCAGGGCATGTTATGCTTGGTCCAGGAGCAGTAGCAGTTGCACCGGAATTATATAAGCCTCTTGCGCCAAAAGTAACTACTTTGCCATTTGACATAACAACGGCAGAATTTGCTTGGCCACCGGAAACAAAGACAGCTTTCCCATCGACACCGTTGCCTAAGAATTGATTTGTGGAAGTTGCATAAGTTGTAAGTCCTGGTATAGAAACTCTACGGGCATCATCTTGGTAAACAGCACCTCCTGATCTCCCCAACTGTCCTTCACCCCAGTCACCACCAAAAGACCAAACATTTCCATTAATATCAAGCGCCAGACAGTGAGTATCACCTCCGGAGATTTGGACAATACCAGAAAGATATACAGTAGGAGTAGGTGTTGCAGAGTATCCATTGTTCATAGGATCTCCTTGTACAACTCTCGCTGCAAAGACCTGATTGCCCGCACCGGGTCTTCCCAATTTATTTCCGCTATTGTCTCCCCATGACCAAACATTTCCATTCGCATCTAGAGCATAGGTACAATCATCGCCACCTTTTATCTGAATGATATTTGTTAAGGGAGTAGCTGAAGCCGTCAATACATATACAGGAACATATCTATCCGTAGTGCTGCCATCTCCAAGTTGTCCATTGGCATTTTGTCCCCAGGCAAGCACCTGACCTGTTGTGTTTTCCAGTGCAAAGGAAGAATTGTTACCACCCGACATATAAGATATATTATTCAGAAAAATACCATTGGGATCATTGGCATTTATATTGGCTGCCTGTGCACCACGCAATACCCGTTGAGGAATGGCGCTTGTTGCCGTTGTATTACGACCTAATTGTCCATTGGTATTATTGCCCCAAGCCCAAATCTGATTTGCACAGGATAATCCTAAAATGTGAGACCCGGAACCAGCGTCGACTTTTTTGATGGCTGGGAGGTTACCATAAGTAGTTAAACCCGCTACGTTGCTTATGTTTCCTCGGGTCACAGAAGTAGGAGCAGCACTATAAGTAGAAGCAAATGGTACATCCCCAAGTGTAATTCCTAATTGATTGGATGTATTGGCCCCCCAAACAAAAACTTGTTGATTGTCGCACACCGCTGCAGAAAAGTCGTTCCCACCAGAAATTTGTATGTTTTGAGAATGACCAAACGTAAATGCCATGATACTAAAAAGGCTAAACAATAATGTTTTCAAATTCAGAACAGTACTTTCAATGAAAGAAAATACATTAGCTTTATTAGAGCTTGGTGGTAACAGAATTAATGAGTTAGTTCGGATTGTTTTCATATTGTTATCTTTTAATAAGTACAGCACACTGTTAATAGTTGAATATTTAGTCGTTAATTATTCCATATTATTTATATAATGGGAAGCCCGTTTTTCATTCATCATTACAGATCCGTTTTCAAGATTTCCCTAATAAATTTTATTTTTCACATTATTCAGCACTCTTGATTATTGTACTTTTCAATGATTATAATGTAAATATATTAGACTGCTTTTTAGATAACAAGTTTTTTGGCGTATTTATTTTTATAATATATTGATAATCAGATTGTTATTTTAAAAATAAGAACGGATTGGTAACATTGTAAAACAGTTTTATAAAAAAATAACTAATTGATAATCTATTAATTATTAAAAAATAAATAAAGACATCTGAACGTATTATTCGCAAAGAAAATGGGATTGTATATTTTGAAGTGCCAAATAGTAAATCCTCTATTTGGTAGCTGAATTATCGATACTTTCGGCCTTGGTATGGTCTCTTTTAGAAAATCTAATAATGGAAAATTGCAATAGTAGAATTGTAAGAGAATCTGAGGTAAACAATCAGGTACGTCCACACCAGAATTATCGATGATAAAAAAAATGATATTACTGTTCATTATTCCTATTGGAATTACAAAGAAAAAATTTGGAAAGACGCAGGGGACGAGGTAATATTAATTATGTTATTATAGACAGATAATCTGCCTAATAAATTTGTAACTAGTGGATGTTTTACTGCTGTTTTTTATCTCTTCTTTATCCTTCCTGAATTCTGTTCTGTGTTTCCTAAATTGTTTTCCTATCTATAAAATACTATATTAGGTTTATTATACTTTTAATCCTTTTAGAATGAATTTTGTTAATAAGTTTTTGAAAT
>JAYTHK010000429.1:0-7516 GCA_043732665.1 Cytophagales bacterium
AGATGATTATTTTTAATAAGACGAGCACCTAACATTATAGCATTGGCAGCAGAAGAGCAAGCAGTACTTATCGTAGAAACGTATTCGTGAATTCCGAAAAATTCAGCCAGTCGATTTGTACTGTCTCCACAATCATGCGTTAGAACATCAGATAAATGAATGTTTGAATCATTTTTAAGCCATGAAGGAAAGAAATTTTCACTTTTATCCATTCCACCCACAGTACTAGCCGATATAAGCCCTGTGCGAAGTTCGTTGATGTTTTTTATGCCGGACTGTTTTACGGCTTCCTGAGCGGCTATAAAAGCTAAAAGAGTCGTACGAGAAAAGTACTTGATATTTTTTACTCCTGCAAGTTTGCCTAATTCTTCGTTGGTATATTTTATTTCTCCTGCAGGAAGAATTCCTCTGTGTTGTGTTTTTAAAATTTCTAATGCTTCAATCCCAGATTTTTCAGCTAGTAAATTGCGAAAATTTTCTTCTGCATTTATACCTATACAGGATACCACGCCCATACCAGTTACCAATACTCGTGGGGAGCGCATCATTTATTTTTTGTTAGCAATAATATAGTCGGCCATTGATTTTATAGATTGAAATACGTGTTTTCCGTCTTCAGCAGATTTTATTTTAACACCGTATTTTTTCTCCATCAATACAATAAGTTCTAATGCGTCAATGGAATCCAATCCTAATCCTTCGCCAAAAAGAGGAGCTTCGGCGTCTATTTGTTCTATTTCTAGGTGTTCAAGGTTTAATGCGTCTTTTATATTTTTCTTTAAATCCAGTACCAAATCTTCCATTTCTCGCGTTTGTATAGTTGTAATAGAAGGTAAATTTAAGATTTAATTGCGAAATACTAAATAGAGGGCTATGAATTATATAAGCGATCTATGTTTTGCTGATTGTGTTCTATAGAAAGCCCCTTTTTATCTTTCCCTACCAAATAAATAAAAGCCTCATAACTCTCTGAACCATATTCTACCCAACCAGCAAGAGCCATTTCTGCACTGTTATTTTGGAGTAATAGATTTACATACTGGTACATAAAACGAATATCGTATTCCTCCATCACAAAAAAGGTATTTTCACCTTTTAGCTTGTGGCGAATAGTAATTTCTCCAATGGTGATGTTTGGCAATGTATAAACAAAAACGGCAGGACTGGGGAAATAATTTTGTTCATCTTTAATGCTTTCTTGATATTTTATGTCCGTCTCTATGGTGGAAGAAGCATTGGCAAGAATAATAGCCGTTTCACCTTCGGAAAATTCTTGCAAAGGGAAATCTTTCAACACTAATTCAGTCGTTATAAAAGCTAACTTACAGAGCTCATCCATTTTGAAAAATTTGGGATAATCGAGTTGTAAATAGTTGTAAATAGCTTTTAGAAATTCATTAATAGAACTGTGTTCTCCAATTTGTAAAATTTCTTCATTCAGCAATACATTATCTTTGCGCAAATGACAGTAGGAGTGAAGATAGGTAGTATTTTCCATATCAAATTAATTTGTTTGAGGTATCAAAAAATCACAGTAATTTTCAGGCGTTACTACATTCAGATTATCTACTTCGTAAGCAGCGGTGAATGACTTTGAAAATTTAGCTTTTCGGTGTGTATTCCATTTGAATTCGAAAGCATTAAATTTCCCATCTTTTTCTTCCAGGTAATCTATTTCCTGTTGTGCATGAGTTCTCCAGAAATATCGATTTACAGATATTCCATTATAATGAAGGTATTTCATGCGCTCCGATACCATAAAATTTTCCCATAAAGCTCCAATATCCTGTCTTAGTGCAATGGGTTGAAACTGGTTGATAACAGCGTTGCGAATTCCGTTGTCGTAAAAATATACTTTTCGACTTTTTTTAAGTTCGTTGCGAAGATTTCTACTCAGCGAATGCAGTCGGAAAATGATGAATGTTTTTTCTAATAAACTGATATACTTTTCTACTGTTTCGCTGTCAAGTCCTGTTAATAGAGCTAATTCATGATACGAAATTTCGTTTCCCATTTGAAGCGCCAAAGCTTGTAAAAGACGTTCTAATTTTTCGGGTTTCAATACTCGATCAATGCTAAGCACATCTTTGTACAAATAACTATTTGCCAATTGTATGAGTCGTTCTTGTTCGCTGCCAGGATTGGTGACAATCTCTGGATAGTTTCCGTATACTAAACGATGCGATAACATACGTTTTTCATCTAATACCCCATAATGCTTGCACAGTTCTTCTGTGCTCAAAGGAAACATAGTAAATTCCCATTTCTTTCCTGTAAGAGGTTCGTTTATGCTGTTTGCTAATTCTAGTGCAGACGAACCAGTAGCAATTACCTTTATTCCTTTAAGCTGATCTGTGATTAGCTTAATCGTCACACCAATATTGGGAATTCGCTGCGCTTCGTCTATTACTACAGTATGGGCGGTTCCTATCAGTTGTTTTAATTGCGTGGAAGAAATAGAAGAAAATGTATTTCTAATATCGGGCTCATCACCCGATAACCAAAGTGTTTTTGATAGATTTTCTTCCCCGATCATACTGTGCATAAAAGTAGTTTTCCCTACTTGTCTTGGACCAAGAAGTATGATGGTTTTATTATCATTTAGCCTTGTTTGGATTCTATTTATGAGGATTCTATCAATCATAATACTATAAAAATAGGGAGTAGAGTATTGTAATCCTATAAAATTGATATTAAATTTCTGATTCTATTCCAAAAATTAATATTAAATTTACGATTCTATTCTAAAAATTAGTATTAAGTTTCCGATTCTATTCTAAAAATTAGTATTAAGTTTCCGATTATATATTTATTTTTACATAAATTTCTTATTTTCAATTAGTTATTAGTATTGAATTTTATCATCAAATATTCAAACTATTAAATCATCAAATCGAAACTTGCCGAATCACAATTGCCCCATTACAACCTCCAAAACCAGAAGCTGTTTTTAGTAATTGTTGTATGTTTTTCTTAATTAAAGTAGTGCTGATGTTTATGGTTTCAGGAGTTCCTGCTTTCTGAAAACCAAACGTGGGAAGCACTTCGTTTTCAAGCATCGATTTTATAGAAATAATAGTCTCAATAGTTCCGGCAGCTCCAAGCGTATGTCCAAAATATCCTTTTAAACTATTCATTGGTGTATCTTGTAATCCAGCTGATTTGAAGGCTTTGGATTCCATTTCATCGTTGTACACCGTAGCAGTACCGTGAGCATTAAGAAAATCTATTTCGTTTGCAAACACCGAAGATTCTTTCAGAGCTCTGGTAATTGCTAAAAGCAGACCATCTCCAGTCCGGGAAGGACCTGAAATATGATTGGCATCATTGCTTACAGCGCCACCTAATAGTTTAACTCCTTTTTGTATATCAGAAATTTCAGAAGAAAGGAGTAAAGTGCCACAACCTTCTCCCAAATTAATACCGTCTCTATTTTTATCAAAGGGCTTACATGGGTTAGAAGAAATAGCTTTGAACGATTGAAATCCTGATAATACAAACGTGCTTAGAATATCTACGCCAGCTATTAATACATTTTTGTACCATCCATCGCGTATAAATCTACTCGCACAGATGAGTGCATTTACCCCAGAAATACAGGCATTAGAGACAATCAATGGTTTATGTATAGTGCCGAAGTAGTTTTGTATCGTATTGGCGAGACTCCAAAGATAGATTCTATTTTCAGGAAATTTATTTTTATTTACATCTTCTAAAAGATCGATATTACCTTTTGTGGTGCTTATGATTATAAAAAAGTCTTCACTTTTTACATCCGCTTTAGATTGTTTTAAAGTATTGGTAATAGATAGAATTAATAATTTTTCAACCTTAGTAAAGCTGCTGACATTGCTAATAGAAAGTGATTTCTCATCTAGTAATTCGTCTTCAATTCTGGAAATATAAATAGGCTCATAAGGAGGAGTTAGGGAGTTCGTTTTTTTGATTCCACTTATACCTTTTTTTATTGTGGTATAATTTTCTTCGGTAGTAAACCCAAGAGGAGAAATAATGTTATCGGCTGTTATAAATACATCTTTCATAAATTACAACCAGCCATTTTTCTTTTTCCAGTCCATTACAAACTCAGGAATGATGAGTTGTAATTCACCATTTTTAGTAAGAAAAACCTGTGTAGATTTTCCAGTTGCTGCAAGTAATGCATCTGAAGATCGGTATATTTTGTATTCAAATTCTATTTTTGCAGCATTGTTGTCGTGGTAGGTGGTTTCAATAATTGCACGCTCTCCATATTTTAAAGAACGTTTGTATTCACAAGAAATACTTACAATTGGTATTGTATATCCTTGCTCATACACTTGACTGTAGCTGATTCCATGAGCTTTTCCAAAGGACTCTCTTCCGTCTTCAAAATACTGAATATAATGTCCATGCCACACTATTCCCATAGGATCTGCTTCGTTGAAGCGGATTGGAACTTCGCAGGTCGATGTTAGTAGATTCATTTTACGAGACGTTAGACATTGGATGGTTAAAGTAATAATATTAACTATTTGATGTTTAGTTATTTGAAAGTAATCGAAGCGCAAATTAGCATCAAAAAATTACGACTAATCAGAATAGTTATCCACTTAAAAGTAATATTACTAATTTACAGGAAATTACAATGTCAAATTTATACAATTATTATCAGAACTGACAATCGCACGTTCACTGATTCTAATAATAATGATGATAAACGGTTGAGGAAGGAATACATCTGTTGCAGGAAAATTCTACGAACAAACATCACAAAACCTCTGGCAGGTGCTTTGTCAGGGAAAAAAGCACGGTGAAGGGAGATTTTATTTTTTGTAATGTACTTCTGTGTTGCATAGATAAATCGTCTGGTGAAGACACCTGCCGAGGGATAGATTCACTTCACACTCAAATAAATTTATCAAAATTTGAGATAGAAGATATCTTAAGGTTTGTAAATTCAGATACTATCCAAGTGATAGAGTATTGCCTATAACACGACTTGGGTTATGACGAGCAACAAATAAGTGCGGAAGAAGGTGTTTGAGATCCAAAATCAACCCCTGCCAACAAATTATTAATAAGAAGAATGAATGAAAGATTATATAAAACATCAGAAATTGAACAGATCAATGTTTCTTTTGGTGGGTTTTCAGTTATGTGGACATCATACATAGAAGTATACAATAGAATTTGCAAGCAATAATAGCAATTATCTATTAACCAATAACTTATCTATGTATAAATATTTCTTTGTGAATTCTATCTGTTTTCTTATTTTTACCATCGATTTTAGGATAAGTCATTAACATCATACTATAAAGTATTAATAATATACAATGAGAGAAATACAATTCAGAGAAGCCCTTCGTGAAGCCATGAATGAAGAGATGCGCAGGGATAAATCCATATTCCTGATGGGCGAAGAAGTGGCAGAATACAACGGAGCCTACAAAGTAAGTCAAGGAATGCTCGATGAATTTGGCGCTGATAGAGTTATTGATACTCCCATTGCAGAGCTTGGTTTTGCTGGTATTGGTATTGGTGCAGCAATGAATGGCTGCAGACCAATTATAGAATTTATGACCTTTAACTTTTCTCTTGTTGCCATTGATCAAATCATTAACAGTGCAGCAAAAATGATGTCTATGTCTGGTGGACAATATTCTGTACCTATCGTATTTCGTGGACCTACAGGAAATGCGGGACAATTAAGTTCTCAGCACTCTCAAAATTTTGAAAATTGGTATGCAAATACTCCCGGTTTAAAAGTCGTAGTACCTTGTGATCCTTATGATGCAAAAGGTCTTTTGAAAACGGCTATTCGTGACAATGATCCCGTTATATTTATGGAGTCGGAAGTTATGTACGGCGATAAAGGACCTGTACCTGAGGGAGAATATCTAATTCCAATTGGTGTAGCTGCTGTAAAAAAAGAAGGAACACAAGTAACGCTCGTTTCTTTTGGTAAAATGATGAAGGTAGCTTTTGCTGCTGCTGCTGAAATGGAAAAAGAAGGCGTATCCGTAGAAGTAATAGATTTGAGAAGCGTTCGTCCAATTGATTATCATACAATCGTAGAATCTGTAAAAAAGACGAATAGATTAGTGGTATTAGAAGAAACCTGGCCATTGGCCTCTATCTCTTCTGAGATCGCTTACCATATTCAACGGTATGCATTTGATTATTTAGATGCTCCTGTATATAGAGTAACGAATAAAGATTTACCTCTTCCTTATGCACCTACGTTGATAGAGGTGATTTTACCAAATGTAAAAAGAACAATAGAAGCGATTAAGGCTTCGTTGAAATAGATTTATTCTACTTCATTAAATAGAAAATCCCACCGCAAAATCAGTGGGATTTTCTATTTAATGAAGTAGAATGGTAATGAGTTAATTATTTCATAACTCATAATTTAAAATTCATAATTTTAAAACGATGTTAAAAGAAAGGTTGATAGAAGTATTTGTTGAGTTGGGAATTCGTATTCAAAATTTACCAGAGGAAGAACAAATAAGCTGGAAGAGAGAGGCGGAGATATATAACAAATGGTTTACCGAGGACAATGTCGAGAGAGCCTTAGAAGGAATCGTTTTTATGCTTCGCAAAGACAATCTTGAAAAATGGCTGACGGCATATAACCTTCCATCGTCAAATAATAAAAAAGTAGGTGTAGTGATGGCTGGGAATATTCCAGCGGTAGGGTTTCACGATATGCTTTGCGTTTTATTATCAGGCCACACTTTATTAGCTAAATTAAGTTCTGATGATTCTATTTTAATAAAAAAAATTGCAGCATTATTAATTTCCATTGAGCCTGGTATAGAAAATAGAATTCAGTTCGTAGAAAGATTGAATACCGTGGATGCATTGATCGCCACAGGAAGTGACAATACAGCAAAACATTTCGAATACTATTTTTCTAAAGTTCCAAGTATCATTCGTCGTAATAGGGTTTCCGTGGCTGTGCTTACTGGAAAAGAAACGAAGGAAGAACTATTTGCATTGGGTTCAGATATGTTGCAATATTTTGGTTTAGGTTGTCGTAATGTATCCAAAATATTTATTCCCAAAGAGATGACGTTAAATCATATTTATGAGGCCATTGAACCTTGGAAAAAAGTAGCAGATGCCGTTAAGTATGGTAATAATTATGATTACAACCGTTCAATATTTTTATTAAAATCCATTTTGCATTTAGACAATGGATTTTTATTGGCCATAGAAACCGAAGAATTAGTCTCTGCAATTGCTGTATTTTATTATGAGAAATACAATTCTATTGAAGATGTTAAACAAAGGTTAAAAGAACAGGAAGAAAAAATTCAATGTGTGGTAGCAAAAGATGGAGTGATTGAAAACTCTGTTCCGTTTGGCGCTGCTCAACAACCCTATCCTTGGGACTACGCCGATAGAGTGGATACGATGAAATTTTTATTGACTATTTAGGCTCCGATAGTATTTTGTGTCAAATAAGAAAGGTGAGAAGTGAAAAGTGAAAGGTAAGACATAGTTTACTATAGTAGGTTAGCCT